>NZ_SZWJ01000042.1:0-35011 GCF_012184455.1 Caulobacter sp. SSI4214
AACCCGAGCCCGCCCGCCGGGTCGCCGCCCCCGTCGCAAGCCGTGTCCTGGCCGAGGCCGCCGCGAGCCCCGCGCCGCGCCCCGTGCTGAGCTTCGCGCGCGGCGCCCCGCGTCCCATCCACGGCAAGCCGCTGAAGCTGGAGGTCAGCGACCAGCCCCTGCCCTTCACGCCGATGGGCCTGCGATCGGACGCCGTCAAACGCCTGACCCTGAGCGCCTCCAACTTCATGTCCAAGGCGGTGACCTCGGCCGAGGACCTGCGCCGGGGTCGCTGGATGCTGTTCGCGGCCAGCTCGGGCAAGGCCTACGGGCTCAGCCTGATCCGCGACACCTTCGGGGGCTGGCGCAACGCCGGCGTCAGCGAGGAAAAGCTGGCCAGCTTCGGCAGCCGCCAGATCGGCGTTGGCTATCGCAAGAACAGCAGCCAGATCTCGCTCAGCGCCACCCAGCGCAAGTTCCGCGGCCTCGACTATTCCGACAAGGACACGGTCGTCGGCGTCTCGGTGTCGGTGCGCGGGCGGTAGGGCGGCTCCTGATCCGATCAATCCAATCAGATCGGAAAAAAGTTTTTAAATCAAAATCTTAGAGAATTTTTCGACACCATAACCGTTTCGCGCCTGTCGGAAAATGATCTAGGCGAAAGCAGCCCGGAAAACCCGCTCCCCGGGCGCGATGACCTCGACACATCCGGGGACGCCGTCGAGGCGTATCGGAAGGTGTCAACGGGTTTTGACCGAAGCGGGGGCTGGAATGGTGATCACCTACTACGCCGGGGCCTTAGGCCTGCTGTTCCTTGTGCTGTCCGTGCGCGTGATTTTCGCGCGACGCCGCCTTGGCGTCGGTTTCGGCGCCGTTCAAGACAGCGATCTCGAACGCCGCGTCCGCGTCCACGCCAATTTCGCCGAATATGTTCCCCTAACCCTGCTGCTCATCGCCTTGGCGGAGTTTCGCGGCGCGCCGCCAGTCGTCATCCACGTGCTGGGCGGACTGCTTCTGGCGGGCCGGCTGTGTCACGCGGTGGGCGTGTCGCGCCCCGCCACCGATAACCTCGGCCGCATCGTGGGCATGGCCGGAACCCAGACCGCCCTGCTGGGCGCCGCGGTTTTATGCTTGGCGCCCAAGCTGGCCTGAACGGAGAGCCCCATATGACCGGAGAGCTTCTGCTTCGTGTCGCCTACGGCGCCAATGTCGTCATCCTGGCGCCGGTGCTGGCGGGCCTTCTGCTGGCCCGAAATGGCCCGGGCGTGCCGGCCCTGGGCGGCGAGATCGCCGAGTCGCGGGGATTGCGGCTGCTGCTGGTGTCCCTGTGGAGCGCGATCCTGGCGCTGTCGCTGGCGGGTCTCGTCGCGCCCCGCCTCTTCTGGTCGATCCTGCTGCTGCAGATCATCTACAAGAGCCTCTGGCTCGCGCTCTATGTCGCGCCGCTTTGGCGCGCCAAGGGTCCGCGCGCCGCGCCCTGGGGGCCCGCCATCGTCTTCGCCGCGATCGTGGTTCTCTGGCCCGTGGTGCTGGCCATCGCGGCGCGGGACGGCGTGCTCAGTCTTTAGGGCCGGTCTCCGCGACGGCCGGGAACTCCAGCGCGCCGACATAGCCCAGACGCCGGACGCGCGCCTCGAGATCGTCCAGGCGCGGCTTGGACGGCGGCGATCGCGTGTAGAGAAACACCTTCTTGAGCTCGGGATCGGCGGCGATGAACCACTGTCCGTCCGGATCGCGATCCATGACCACGTAGCGCCAGACGATGAACGGCGCGTAGGCGACCCGAAGCCGGCGATTGACGCCGGGGTCCTCGATCCGCCCGCGCCCGGAGATCGCCCGCCGCTTGCCGTCGACGCCGCCCTGACGGCAATCGTCGACCACGTCGACATGGGTCGGGTCCTTCAGCACATAGCGGGTCGTTCCGGCCACGCAGTCCTTGGTCAGCCGCATCGGCGTGCGCCCCACCTCCAACCAGACACCCGAATAGTGCGAGGCCGGGTCGATCGGCGCGGCTTGCCGGGCCTGGGCGCCCGACGCCAACGCCAGGGCCGAAAATGCGATCAAGAGGCTAGCGCGCATGGTTTCCATCCTTTTTGGACGATACGCTCCTGGGGCGCCGGCGGATGTGCGCTTCGCATCACGCGCCTGGACCCCGGCCGCCCACGGGCGTAAAGCCCGGGCGTGCCCGAGCCTTCGCCAGAGTCTTCCGCCGCCTCGCCGCTCTCGACCCGCCTGGTTTCGGTGGCGGTCGCCAGCGCGCTCTTGATGGAGTTCATCGACTCCACCGCCCTGTCGACGGCCCTGCCGACCCTGGCCCACGCTTTTTCCGTCGATCCGATCCATCTGAAGCTGGCCCTGACCTCCTACATCATGGCCCTGGCGGTCTTCACGCCGGCCAGCGGCTGGGCGGCCGAGCGCTATGGCGCGCGACGGGTGTTCCTGAGCGCCATGGTCGTCTTCCTGCTGGGCTCCGCCCTGTGCGGCCTGTCGCGCGGGCTGGAGGCGCTGGTCGCCTCCCGGATCATCCAGGGGATCGGCGGGGCGATGATGACCCCGGTGGCGCGGCTGATCGTGGTCGGCGCCTCGCCCAAGGAGCGGCTGCTGACCGCCATGGGCTGGTTCACCATGCCCGCCCTGGTCGGCCCGCTGATCGGCCCGCCGATCGCCGGCCTGGTGCTCAGCGTCGCCGACTGGCCCTGGATCTTCTACATCAACCTGCCCGTCGGCGTTCTGGGCATGATCGCCGTCCTGCGCTTCGTGCCCAAAAGCCAGCCCCGACCCGACATCGGCCCCTTCGACACGGCTGGCTTCATCCTGTCGGCCCTAGCGGTCAGCGGCCTGGTCGTGGTCGCCGAGACGGCGGGCGTCAATCTGCTGCCGCCCGCCGCGCAAGCCCTACTGCTCGCGGTCTCCCTGGCCTGCGGCTGGGCCTATCTGCGGATCTGCGCGCGCACCGGCCGCCCGATCCTGGACCTCACCCTGCTGCGCTACCCGACCTATCGCGCCAGCCTGCTGGGCGGAACGCTGGTGCGGCTAGGCATCGGCGCCACGCCCTTCCTGATGCCGCTGCTGCTGCAGGTCGCCCTGGGCTGGAGTCCCCTGCGGGCCAGTTTCGTCACCATCGCCACCGGCGTCGGGATCCTGATCGCCCGGCCGTTCGGCACGGCGCTGCTGCGGCGCGTGGGCTTCCGCGCCTCGCTGTCGCTGTTCGTGGTCCTGACCGCGATCCTGACCACCGCCCCCGCCTTCTTCCGGAACAGCACGCCGGTCTGGCTGATGATGGCGATCCTGGTGCTGACCGGCTTCTGCCGCTCCAACCAGTTCATCGCCGCCAACACCATCGCCTATGCCGACGTGCCGGAAACCTCGACGGCGGCGGCCTCGACCCTGGCGGCGGTTTCGCAGCAGGTGGGCTTGGCCCTGGGGGTCAGCTTCGGCGGCATGATGCTGCACCTGGCGCGCGGCGCGGGCGGCGCGCTGACGCCGGACCGGTTCGTCATGCCCTTCACGGCGATCGGCCTGGTGACCCTGCTGGCCCTGCCCGTCTATCTGGCCCTCGACAAGGACGCCGGCGCGGCGATCAGCGGGCGGCCCAAGAGGGCCTGAGCCCTCCCCGCCGCCGCCAGGGGATGTCTCGAGCGTGAGGCTGAAAGTGGAAACCGGTTTCAGCTTATCTCACGCTCTAAACATTTGATTTAGAGCCTTTTTGACCCCTGAAATCGATTCCGATTTCAGACTAAGGGCTCTAGGCGCGCGCCGCCGCGATGCGGGCGCGGGCGATCTCGTCGGCGACCAGATTGGCCGGACGCTTCTCGGCGATCGACTGGTCGATGACCTCCGCCAGGGTCTGGGCCAGGCGGTCCAGCTTCGTCGCGACCCAATCGCCGTCGAAGGCGCCGCCCGCTTCCAGCCCGCGGATCTCGGCGGCCACGTTGATGATGCCGCCGCCGTTGATCACGTAGTCGGGGGCGTAGAGCACGCCGCGCTCGAACACCGCCTGGCCGATCGTGGCGTCGGCCAGCTGGTTGTTGGCGGCGCCGGCGATGATCCTGGCCTTCAGGCGCGGCAGGGTCGCAGCCGAGATCGCGCCGCCCAGGGCGCAGGGCGCGAAGACGTCGGCCTCGACGTCGAAGATGGCGTCGGTCGGCACGATCGTCGCCCCGGTCTTGGCCGCGACCGCGTTCAGGGCCGGCTGGTTGACGTCGGCGATGGTCAGGACCGCGCCGGCGGCGTGCAGCTTCTCGGCGAGGTAGCCGCCGACGTGGCCGACGCCCTGGATGGCGACATGGACGCCCTTGAGGTCGCGGCCCAGGGCGCGCTCGACGCACAGGCGCACGCCCCGGAACACGCCCTCGGCGGTGACCGGCGACGGGTCGCCCGAGGCGGCCGCGTGCCCCTCCAGCCCGGCGACGAAGCGGGTGGTCTTGCGGGTGCTTTCCAGGTCGGCCGGCGAGACCCCGACGTCCTCGGCCGTCCAGTACCGACCGCCCAGGCTGTCGACGGCGCGGCCGAAAGCCTCGAACAGCGCCGGCGTCTTCTGGCTGCGGCTATCGCCGATGATCACCGCCTTGCCGCCGCCCAGGTCCAGCTCGGCCATGGCGTTCTTGTACGACATGCCACGCGACAGGCGCAGAGCGTCGGTCAGGGCCGCGCCGGCGCTGGAATAGTCCCACATGCGACAGCCGCCGGCGGCCGGGCCGCGCGCGGTCGAGTGGATCGCGATAATCGACTTCAGACCGGTTTTTTCGTCATAGAACGAATGAACGCCTTCGTGTCCCTCGAAATCGGGGGAATCGAACAAGGTCATGCTGCCGGTCTCGCCTTAGGCCGAATGAATGCGGCGGGGTGTACGCCCCCTTTCACCGCCTCACAAGCCCGAAGCCCGCCGCCGCGACACCGAGGTTTTGGCCGGCTTGGGCGGATCCAGCGCCGCCATGGCCTTAACGCTGGCCGGGATGGCCGGCGCGCCCGAGGGCGGCCAGGGTCCGGGCGCGTCGCGCAGGAAGGCCGCCGCGTCGTTCCAGACATTGCGCGCCTGCTTGTCGATCAGCAGCAGATGGTAACCGTCGGCGTAATAGGCGGTGCGCGCGCCAGGCTTCAGGCGGGCGATCGCCTCGACCGTCGGCGCGCGCGGTATCACCTGGTCGCGCGCGCCATAGAACCAGGCGGTCGGGACCTTGATCGCGCCCGTCGCGCGCCAGGCCCGCTCCATCAGCCCGACTAGGCCGTAGATCGTGTCGGACCGCGCGCCCCAGATCATCAGCGGGTCGCGGCCCATCCGGCGCAGCTCGTCGATATTGTCGGACGCGGTGATGTTGCGGATCAGCCAGTCCGGCGGCTTGACCACCCATTGGCCGACGGTGTGGGCCGTGACCCATAGGCTCAAGCGATTGGGCAGCGGCTGGTTCGACCAGCCCCAGACGGCCGGGGCGAACAGCAGCAGCTTGTCGACGGCCGGCGGGTTGTCCGAGGCCATGGCGGCGATGGCCAGGGCGCCGCCCATGCTTATCCCGGCCAGGGCGATCCGGGCGCTCGGATGGCGCTGGCGGACGGCGCCGACCAGGGCGCGGACGTCGTCGAGCACCAGCTCGGTCGGCGCCCAGATTCCGCGCTCGGGCGAGCGTCCGAAGCCTCGAATGTCCAGGGCGTAGGTCGCGATCCCCTGCCCCGCCCACGCTTCCGCCGCCAGGTGGAAGGCGTTGGCGTAGTCGTTCATGCCGTGCAGGCCCACGATCACCCAATCGGGCGCCTGGGCCGGCAGCCACCGCATCAGCCCCAGCCGCGCGCCGTCGAAGCTGAAGAAGCCGTCTTCGGTCAGGCGCGGGCCGGTGAAGCCCGGTCCCGCCAGATCCGGCTTCTGGCGCAGCGGCGCGCAGGCGGCCAGGGCGGCGGCCGAGGCGGTCAGGATCAGGGCGCGGCGGTTCATGACGCCAGAATGTCCGCGACCCGTTGGCGAAGATAGGGCGCGACCTCGGCCTCGAACCATGGATTGCGCTTCAGCCAGGCGGTGTTGCGCCACGACGGATGCGGCAGCGGCAGAACCTTGGGGCCGAAGTCGCGCCAGGCGGCGATGGTGTCGGTCATGGTCTTGCCCGTCCGACCCGGCAGCGCCCAGGCCTGGGCGTAGCCGCCGACCAGCAGGGTCAGCTCCACGTTCGGCAGCGCGGCGAGCAGACGGGGCCGCCACAGCGCCGCGCAGCGCGGCGGCGGCGGATAGTCCCCGCCTTTCGGATTGGTCCCCGGAAAGCAGAAGGCCATGGCCGCCACGCCGATCTCGGGCCGGCCGTAGAAGGTCTCGCGATCGATCCCCATCCACTGGCGCAGGCGGTCGCCCGAGCGGTCGTTGAACGGCAGGCCGGTCTCATGCACCACGCGTCCCGGCGCCTGGCCGGCGATCAGGAGGCGGGTCTCGCTTCGCACGCGCACCACCGGCCGGGGCGTGTGCGGCAGGTACGGCGCGCAGGCCCGGCAGGCGGCGATGTCGGCCAGGATCTCATCAAGGGGCATGATCGCCACTTAGAGCGTGAGGCCGCGAACGCAAGCTTGGCTCAGGTCTTCACCAGCGCCAGGACCTCGGCCAGGCGATAGCCGGCCTGGGCCACCCGGGCGTCGGCGATCGCGCGCATCCGGGGCGCGTAGCCGGCCGGCAGCACCGGCGCGGCGGCCCGGTCCGGAGAGGTCGCCAGCTGCCCGTCGCGATAGGCCACGGTCTTGGCCAGGGTCCAGCTCTCGCGCTCCCAGGCGGCGAACGCGGCCGAGGGGTCGGGGCCCAGATCGTCGCGCGCCGGACGCGGATGGACCGCCTCGACGGCGGCGGCGACGAGGTCGGCGCCGACTTCGCGGTTCGGGGCCGGACGGTCGGGCGCGCTGTCCCAAAGCTCATGCATGTCGACCGGCGGCGCGCCGGCCTGGCGGCGCACGAAGGCGATGCTGCCGGCGCGGTCGGTCTTGGGATAGGTCCACGACATCCAGTGGCCGGCGTGCAGCGGCTGATGCTGGTCGCCGACCAGGTGCATGATCCAGCACAGCGCGATGGCCCGCTGGGCGCGCGGCGCCTTGGGGTCGCGGGCGATGGCCAGCTGCTCGCGGAACGCCACCTCGGCCTTGCCGACCGTGAACGGGAACGCGAACCGCCACGGCGAGACGACCTTGAGCGCGTAGTGCCAGTCGGGCCGGTCGTTCGGGCTCTTGCGGGTGTCGTCGGGCCAGACGGCCATCAGGGCGAACAGCCGACGGTCGCGGGCCGGACCGGTCAGGCCCGCCAGGCGCTTGTCGAACAGCGCGTGGTCGGGGTGATCGCGCATGATCGCCACGATGGCGGCCGCGGCTTCCGGATGGCGGGCCGTCAGCGCGTCATAGGCGATGTCGCCGGTCGCCATGTGGCCCTGGTCGTCCCAGGCCCTGGCCGGCGCGGGCGCCAGGGCGCCCAGGGTCGCGGCGGCCGCCACGGCCAAGGTGATCGCGAGCTTGCGCATGATGGTCCCCCTCCTCGGTCCGAAGCGGAGGAACACAGGCGCGCGCGCCAGGGTCAAGTCCCCCGCAGGCCCTAGGAGCCGAGTGCTAGGCGTCGTCCTCGACCGACTCGTCGAACTGGGTCGGATCGCCCTCCATCCGCAGGCGGATGCGATAGACGCCGCGAAACTTCTCCGGATTGGTCGGCTTGTTGTGGCGCAGGATCACCACCTTGCCCTCGCGGGCCAGCTCGATGGCGTTGGTGCGCACGTGGCCCAGGATCTGCTGCCAGCGCTCGGGCTGGATGGCCTTGGCGACGTTCATCGGATCGATCGACTTGCCCGCCGGCAGCGCCGCCAGCTGGGACAGGATCGTGTCTTGGATCGGGGAGGTCATGGGCCTTGCTTTAGAGCCGACCAGACGCCGTTATGGCGGATATACATGGTCGTGGAAATCGTTTCGGGATCATCACGGACATTGTCCAGGAAGATCGAGAGCTTCAGCCTCAAGTCCATATCTCCGCCGTCGGCCAGCAGCAAGAGATTGCGCCGCAGGAATACAGCGATAGGGTCGCCTTTGATGGTCACGCCATTTGCGGCCCAAACATCAGGCGTTTCCACAAAAAACGGCGCAAGGCTGCTGTCCGAAGAAATCGCCCATACCCCGCCGTTGCCGAGCGGCTCGACGTCGAAGCGCGTATTGCGAGCTCGCGTGTTTTCAGACGCGCGCGCCCAGATCGCGTCGCGGTTCTTGAAGATCTTTGTTACTTCATCCGCCTCGCCGACGCGAAACGTCTCGCCGACATCTACCGCGATCACCTCGATGAAGCCCTCGCTAAACGGCCGAGTCAGCGCCTTTATCTCTCCCAGTCCTGAGTTCGCGAGATAGTCTGAAGGCCGGAGAAGGATCACCACGTTGTCCGGCTTGGCGGCGGGAATAGTATTCAGCGTCGACGTCACCCGCACGAGTTGATCGATCACGGCGTCGCGCGACATGGGATCGTTGAGATAGCGACCGTAGGCTCCCTCAACCATCATCTTGATTTCGTCGCCCTGACCGCCGCCGGGAGGCGTTACCCCGAGGGTTCGATCATCAATTTCTTGTATTTGAGCCCCCGGCAGACGCTTTTCCACCGCGCTGCGAACCAGAGCGCGAAATTCCAGCAGGGACAACGGATTAGCCGAGACGGGCGACGCGATAACGACCGATGACACTAAGCTAAGCATCACAGCGAGCCGCTTCATCTTGATCATCGCCCCTCCAACGGTCATGTGAACATAAGTAAGTTATCTAGACGACGAAATCTCAACCAAAGCGACAGCAGCGACGACAACGCTGTGGAAATCAAGAGGGGACGGACCATGGACGGCGGCAACGAGAGCTGGAGCGGACCTCGACTGATCGAGGACGGCGAGTGGGCCGGATGGCGCGCCTGGCATGGCCTGGATCCGTTCGAGGATCAGTCCGGCCCCTTCTACTTCAAGGACGACGACCAGGGCCGCGTGACCGCCGCCTTCCGCGCCGAGAAGAAGCACATGAACGGCGGCGGCTTCATGCACGGCGGCTGCATGATGACCTTCGCCGACTACTCGCTGTTCGCGATCGCCTGGAAGGAGCTGGCCGACAGCCGCGCGGTGACGGTCAGCCTGAACGGCGAGTTCATCGGCCCAGCCAAGCCCGGCGACCTGGTCACCTCGACCGGCGAGGTCATCCGGGCTGGCGGCTCTCTGCTGTTCATCCGCGGCCTGATCTCGACCGGAAGCGGACCGATGCTGAACTTCTCGGGCGTCGTAAAGAAGATCCGGCCGCGCTGACGAGGTTGCTCCCCCGCGACGCGGGGGAGACGCCGCGGAGCGCCCGAGGTGCGAGCGCGGCAGGCGTCCAGCTAGCCCCCTCCGGCACTCTGGGCCACCTCCCCTGCGTCGCGGGGGAGGATCTAAACCCCCGCCTTCGAGGCGGGGCGCTCCATCATGGCCGTCAGCCAACGGTTCACGTGGGTGAGCTCCGCGTCGGGGCGGAAGCGGACCATGCGGGCGAAGTCCAGGCCGGTGACGGCCAGGATGTCGGCGATGGTCAGGCGGTCGGCGGCGATGAACTCGCTCTCGCCCAGCCGCCGGTCGAAGACCTTCAGCGCCCGTTCGGCCGCCTTGCGGTTGGTCTCCGCGACCTCGGGAATCTGGGTCTCGATCGCCGCCAGCGCCGGGTGGGCGTGGCGGACGGCCATCATCAGCGGCGTCGACAGCAGCATCTCGGCCCGCCGGGTCCACATCTCGATCACCGCCGTCTCCAGCGGGTCGCGGCCGAACAGGTTCGGTTCGGGATAGAGGCTCTCCAGATACCGGCAAATGGCGACCGACTCGGTGATCGTGGTCGCGTCGTCGATCTCGAGGGCCGGCACGTTGGGCAGCCCCGCCTTGGCCAGATAGTCGGGCTGGCGATGCTGGCCGCCGAAGATGTCGATGTCGACGATCTCGACGTCCTCGATCCCCTTCTCGGCCATGAACCAGCGAACCCGGCGCGGATTGGGCGCGCGGCGGCTGTCGTAGAGCTTCATGCGAAACATCCTCCCGGCTTTTGACCGGGAGGATGCTTGGTTTTCGTTGGGGAATGAAAGAGCCTACAGCCCGAACAGGCTTCGCGGCATCAGCCCGACCAGCGAGCCGGTCAGGCAGGTGGCCAGGAAGCCGGCCATCATGGCCTTCCAGACCAGGCCCAGCACTTCCTGGCGGCGCTGGGGCACCAGGACCGAGAAGCCGGCCACGTTCATGCCGACCGAGCCGATATTGGCGAAGCCGCACAGGGCGTAGGTCAGGATCATCCGGGTGCGCGGGTCCAGCGACGTCGCGCCGGCCAGCTTTATGAAGGCGGTGAACTCGGTGAGGATCAGCTTGACGCCCAGCAGGCCGCCGGCCGTGCCGGCCTCCTTCCACGGCACGCCCATCGACCAGGCCAGCGGCGAGAAGATCACGCCCAGGCCGCGCGCGATGCTCAGGGGCTGGCCGCCGACCGGGGGCATGGCGCCCAGGATCTTGTCGACCATGGTGGCCAGGGCCACGAAGACGATCAGGGTGGCGCCGACGTTCAGGGCGATCTGCAGACCGTCGGTCGTGCCCTTCATCACCGCGTCGATCGCGCTGCCATAGGTCTTGTCCTCGGCCGAGAGATCCAGGTGCCCGCCCTTCTCCATCGGGTCGGACGGCACGATGATGCGGGCCAGCAGCACGCCGGCGGGCGCGGAGATGATCGAGGCGGTCAGCACGTGGGCGGCGGCGTTGGGCAGCACGTCATGCAGGATGGTGGCGTAGGCGACCATGGTGGAGCCCGAGACGCAGGCCATGCCGACCGCGATCAGCATGAAGAGTTCCGAGCGCGACAGCTTGTCGAGATAGGCGCGGATAAAGATCGGGCCTTCGATCTGGCCCATGAAGATGGTGGCGGCGGTGGCCAGAGCCGGCGGGCCGCGCAGCCCCAGCGTCTTCTGAAACACGAAGCCGAAGCCCTGGGCCAGCCACTTGAGGATCTTCCAGTGCCACAGCAGCGCCGACAAGGCGCAGACCACCAGGATCACCGGCATGACTCGGAAGGCGAAGATGAAGCCCGCGCCCGGATTGCTGACCGGATAGGGCTGCTGGCCGCCGGCCAGGAAGCCGAACACGAAGGCCGTGCCGGCCTGGGTCGAGCTGCCCAGCCCTTCGACCGCGCCGTTCACGCCGCGCATCAGCTGCTGAGCTTGCGGCAGGCCGAACAGCACCAGAACCAGCAGAACTTGGACGATGAGGGCGGCGATCGCCAGAACCCAGGGGAATCGCTTGCGATTCTCGGAGACGAGCCAGCAGAGGCCCAAAGTGAGCGCCAGACCCGCCAGGGCCTGAACGTTCTCGGGACGGAGCATCAAGACGAAGACCTTACGATGAAGCGACGCCCCCGCGACGCCGACCAAGAGGCGAAGAATGACACCAACTACGGCCTCGCGCGCAAGCGCCTTGCGTTAGGAAGCGTTAACGAAGGGCGCGGCGCCGTCCGAACGCGCTTCCGACGCGCCGGGCGTCCCGCGCGCGGAACCCACCCCCTCGGCCCTTTCGTCCGAACCTTGGGTTCCGCGCGCGAACGCCGATCGTCAGGCCGTCGTGTTGACGCCCGTCGCGCTGGACGCGCCGGTCGTGGTCGACGAGGCCGTGGTCGTGGTCATGGCCGCGTCGAGCTGGGCCAACAGCTTCTGCATCATGCCGGCCGCGCTGTTGCTCCCGCCCGCCATCAGTCCGGCGATGGTGGTCGGGTCCGAGGCGTCCTTGCCCTGCTTCAGCATCCGGTCGAACTCGCTCTGGCTCAGCGAGCCGTCGCCGTTCTTGTCGACCGCCTTGATCAAGTTGGCGGCGGTCGAGGACGCGCTGGAGTCGCTGGAATTGGCCGCGGCCAGTTCCGCGGCCGAGATCGAGCCGTCGCCGTTGGTGTCAAGGCTGCTGAACACCTTGGCCTCGGCCGCCTTGTCCGCGCTCTCGACGCCGCCCTTGTGGTGATGGTGGTGATGGCCGTGATGCGCCTTGACCGTCCCATCGGCGGCCGAGGCCGTGGTCGAACTGGCGCCGGAGGTCGCCGCGCCCTCGACGTCCTTTTGGGCGTTGGTGATCGCCGTCTGGATTTCGCTGGCCGACAGGCTGCCGTCGCCATTGGTGTCGAGCGCCGAGATGATGTCCTTGGCCATCTGGTCGGCGCCGCCGCCGCTCAGCACGCCCGAGGGCGCGTTGCTGGACAGGGCCGACGAGATCTCGCTGGCCGAAAGCTGGCCGTCGTTATTGGCGTCGCCGCCCTTCATAACCGAGTTGGTCAGGTCGCTCGCCGATTGAGTGGACAACAGGGCCGTCAGCATCTCGGCGCCGAAACGCGCGCCGAAGCCGCCGTCCCCTTGCGGCGGCGGTGGCGCGCCATTGGCGCCGCCCTGCACTTTTTGCCCGATAGATTCGAACTCGCTCAGCGACAGAGCGCCGTCGCCGTTCGTGTCCGCGCCTTGGAACGCGGACTGCTGAATCTGGCGCCAATAGTCCAGATTCTGCGAAGAACCGACGTTTGAAACCGTCATGTCTCGCTCCTTTCCGATGCTAGCCGCCGGCGCTAGCGCGGCGACCGTGGGCGCCGAACAGCCGACGCCCTTCGGAGGGGAGCCAGAAACGTTCCACATTTCAGCGCGTTACAGCGATGAAATATGGCGGGGTACAGATAGCCTTTCCCACTCGTCGTAGGGATGAGTCCGGGGGCTATCGCCCCATCAGTTCGTCGACCAAGCCAGCGCGGCCATAGACCTTCGAGAGGGCCTCGCCGATGGCCGCCGTCGTCAGGGCGACTGCGCGGTTGGCCGCCGCGTCGTAGCCATAGGCGCCGCCGATCGCGTGGCTATTGCCGTCGAAGATCGCGCCCATCACCCGCCCCCGCCGGTCCAGCACCGGCGAGCCCGAATTGCCGCCGACGATGTCGTTGGTGGTGACGAAGTCGAACGGGGTGTCGGGCGCCAGGGCCTTGCGCGCCGCCAGCCAGCGTGGCGGGGCCACGAACGGCGGGGCGCCGCTCGCCCGGGCGTAAAAGCCGGCGAAGGTGGTGAAGGGCTCGACCGCTCGACCGCGCTCGCGCCAGCCCGCCACGCGGCCGTAGGACAGCCGCAGGGTGAAGGTGGCGTCCGGATAGATCTGGTCGCCCAGCAGAGCCAGGCGCGCGCCGGCGATGGCCTCGGCGGCGGCGTCCACGGGTCCGGAGACCTTGGCCTCGTAGGCGGCGCGGGCCGCGCGCGCCATGCCGTCGATCCTCAGCACGAAGGCGATCAGCGGGTCATCGGAAGCCTCGACCGCCGCGCGACCGCCGGCCCACAGTTCGGCGCGGAAGGCCGGATCGACCAGTCGGGTCTCCGCGAGCGCGCGCGCCAGGTTTTCGGGACTGTCGCCGCCCAGCAGCGCCTTGACGCGGGGGTCGTCGACGCCCAGCGCCTCGCGGGTCTTCAGCAGCCAGTGCTCCAGATAGAGGCGTTCGAGGGCGAGATCGCGCGGCGGGGCGTCCAGCAGCCGGCGCTCGATCCGCGGCAGGCGAGCGTCGCCGTATTCGGGCAGGCGCTCGGCATCGGGCTTGTCGCGCTCCAGCGCCGCCCGGACCAGAAGCCGCGCGTCGTAGAACAGGTCCGAGCCGCCGGGGCCGTTTTCCAACTGCCGATAGGCCGGATAGAGATCGCGCGCCGCGTCCTGCGCGTCGGCGATGCGGTCCCAGGCCTCGCCCGCCGTGGCCGCCAGGGCCGGATCGGCGGCGACCCCGGCCTTGAGGGCGTCCTCCTCGGCCCGCTTGCCGGCCATGAAGGCGCGGTCGTTCAGCAGCGCCATCCGCCCCCGGCCGATCTTCACGCCATTCTCGACCCAGGCCAGGGCCTGGGCGGCGCCGCGGGCGCGGTCTGGATCGTCGGCCCGAAACTGCAAGAGCCGGCCGCGCAGCTCCAGCCGCTGCGCCTGGGCGAGAGGCTGGACGAGATCGCGCTGGGTTTCCAGCTGAGCGACCGTCAGCTGGCGCTCGGTCGAACCGGGATTGCCGACGACGAAGCTGGCCTCGCCCTCGGCCGGCGGGGTCGAGCGCCAGGGCAGGAAGACCGGCGTCGCGGCCGGCGCCTCGTCGACATAGAGCCGCAGGAACGCCACGTCGAAGGCGAAGCGCGGGAAGTTGAAATTGTCCGGGTCTCCGCCGAAGGCCGCCACCGCCGCCTCGGGCGCGAACACCAGCCGCACGTCGTTGTAGCGGCGGTACTTGTAGACCTTGTATTGCCCGCCCCGGAAGAAGCTCACGGCCTGGCAGCGCAGCGTCCGGTCCTGGCCGCAAGCCGCCAGCTCGGCCAGGGCCAGCGCCCCTTCGCGCGCCCGGACATAGGCCTCGCCGTCCTTGCCTTGGACGCTGGCCCGCACCTGATCGGTGACGTCGGTGATGGTCAGAAGCGCCTCGGCTTGCAGACCCGCGCACCGTTCCTCCCGTTCGCGCGCGTCGGTCAGATAGGCGTCCTCGCCGCCGCCGGAGAGGGTCTGGACGCAGTCGGCCACGCAGTGGGCGTTGGTCATGACCAGGCCCTGGCCGCTGACGATCCCCCCCGAGCATCCGTTGGTCAGCCGCACGGCCGAGGCGCGGGCCGCGTCCAGCCAGGCCGCGTCGAGCCGCGCGCCGGTCGCCGCCGCGATCCGGTCGATCGGCGGGGCGTCGAAGGTCCACATGCCCTCGTCGGCCCGCGCCTCGCCGCGCGCGGCCAACAGCAGGGCCGCGCCGAACGCGGCAAGAGACGAGAAGGATCGCTGCACGACCAAGCCGCTTAGCGTCCGGATCGAGACCGAACCAGCCCTCGTTCGCGCCCGGGCGCGAATATTTCATCGCGGAAACGTCTGTTACCCCGATTTAACTTGGCCGCTGGACGATCGGCGTTCATTCCTCAACCGTCGATTGGGGGAGCGGGAGTCCGCATGTCGTTGGCCTTGGCCACTCTGCTGTACGAGTGGCGTCGTTACATGGCGGCCGTGGTCGCCCTGGCCTTCTCGGGCCTGCTGGTGCTGGCCCAGGTCGGCATCTTCGTCGGCATCGGCAAGGGCTTCACGGCCCAGATCGACCGCGCCAGCGCGGACATCATGGTGCTGGCGCCGGGCGCCAAGGCGTTGTTCAGCGGTCCGCAAGGCTTGCCGCGCCGCTTCATCCCACTGGTCTACAGCCACCCGGAAGTGACCCAGGTCGCGCCGCTCGACTTCTCCGGCGGCCGCTTCCAGAACATCCTGACGCCCGAACAGCAGGTCAAGGCCCAGGCGGCCGCCAAGAAGGGCGGCAAGGGCGGCGGCCCCGGCGGCGGGACCCGCAAGAGCGAGTTCGTCAACCTGACGGTCATCGACGCCATCCCCGGCTACGTCACCGTGCCGACGGATTATAGCCCGTCGATGATCGAGGCCCTGCGCCGGCCCTTCGCCGTGGCGGTGGACGACACGGCCTTGAAGCGCCTGGGCGTCAAGAAGGGCGACAAGGCCCTCTACAACGGCAAGACCATCTATGTCGCCGTCGTCACCCACGGCTATCCCAACATCATCCAGCCCATGCTGGTCGTCTCGCGCGACACCCTGCGGATGCTGGGCGAGGCCGACACCGGCCAGCGCGTCGGCCCGCTGATGGTCAAGATCAGCGACCCGTCGCGCGCCGAGATCGTGGCGGCCCAGCTGAACAAGAAGGGCGAAGGCAAGTTCCGCGCCTGGACCCGCCAGGAACTGGCCGACGCCAACGCCAGCTCGATGCTGGACGACCAGATCATCGGCATCATCCTGGGCTTCTCGGCCTTCCTGGGCCTCCTGATCGGCGTGATCATCACCTGGCAGACCCTGCGCGGGGCGATCATGGCCAACATCAAGGAGTTCGCTTCCTTGCGCGCCCTGGGCGTCTCGATGGGCGACCTGCGCAACATCGTGCTGGAGCTGTCGTTCTGGGTCGGCATCGTCGGCGTGCTGGCCGCGGGCCTCTTGACCTGGGTGGTGTCGCTGGTCGCCGCCGCCGGCGGGGTGCCGATGGCCTTCCCGCCCCTGCTGATCGTCGTCGTCGCGATCTTCCTGATCGTCATCGCCATGCTGTCGGGCTTCCTGTCGCTCGGCGTCCTCAAGAACAGCCAACCGGCGGACCTGCTGCGATGAGCTCTGGAGACAACGCCCACAAGCGCGGCGAGACCGCCCTCAAGGCCACCCATCTGGTCAAGCGCTTCAAGACCGGCCGCAGCTATATCGAGGTGCTCAAGGGCGTCGACTTCGACGCCAAGCACGGCGACGTGACCATGGTCATGGGCCCCTCGGGCTCGGGCAAGTCGACCCTGGTGGCCGCGCTCTCGGGCCTGCTCAAGCCCGACGAGGGCAAGGTCTCGGCGCTGGAGGCCAGCGACCTGTGGAGCCTGTCGAACGGCAAGATCGACAAGTTCCGCCTCGACCACTGCGGCTTCATCTTCCAGGGCTTCAACCTGTTCCCGGCGTTGAGCGCCAAGCAGCAGGTGATGACCGCGCTGAAGTACCAGGGCGTGGGCAAGGGCGAGGCCGCCCGCCGCGCCCAGGCGGCGCTGGAGTCGGTGGGCCTGGGCGCCCGCGTCAACCAGCGCCCCTCGGAACTGTCGGGCGGCGAGAAGCAGCGCGTGGCCATCGCCCGCGCCCTGGCCAAGAACCCGAACCTGATCTTCGCCGACGAGCCGACCTCGGCCCTCGACGGCGAGAACGGCCAGATCGTCATCCGCCTGCTGCGCGAGGCCGCCTCGGTGCGCGGGGCGGCGGTGATCTGCGTGACCCACGACCCGCGGCTCGAGGCCTATGCCGACCGCGTCATCCACATCGAGGACGGACGGATCCTGGACGACGTGCGCCGCACGCCCGACGCCGATCCCGCGCCGTTCAGCCACTGATTTCCTGGGGAACCCGACCTATGCCCGGCTTTCTGCGCCGACCCGCCTTCTGGATCGTCATCGTCGTCGTCGCCCTGATCGGCGGCGGCTTCTTCTACATGAAGGGCCAGGCGGCCACGAAGAAGAAGCAGCTCGAAACCGCCGCCGCCCAGGAGGAGCCCTCCCCCTACGCCGCCATCGCCCAGGGCAAGGCCGACGTCGAGGGCGGCGTGATCCAGGTGGCCGCCCGCCGCCAGGGCATCGTCCGCGAGGTCTATGTCCAGGAAGGCGACATGGTGAAGGCCGGCCAGCCGCTGGCCAAGCAGGAGGACGACGACGTCCGCCTGGCCGCCCAGACCGCCTCGGCCGCGCTGGAGAACGCCCGCGCCCAGCTGGCGCTCTATCAGGTGCAGCTGCGCACCGCCCAGCGCGAGCAGAAGCGCCTGCAGGCCCTGGCCGCCTCGAACTTCGTCGCCGCCCAGCGGCTGGACAACGCCGCCGACCAGATCGCCCAGGCCAACGCCAATATCGGCGCCCAGCAGGCCGCGATCAGCGTCGCCAACGCCCAGCTGGCCCAGGCCCGCTACAACCAGGAACTGACCGTCATCCGCGCCCCGGCCGACGGCCGCATCGCCCGCCGCTACGCCAATCCCGGCGCCGGCGCCTCGACCCTGAATGTCACGGCGATGTTCGACCTCGAGCCCAACACCAACCGCATCGTCCGCGCCGAGATCGTCGAGGCCGACCTGCCCAATATCAGCGTGGGCCAGGAGATCGAGATCCAGCCCGAAAGCAGCCCCGACAAGGCCTATGTCGGCAAGGTCCTGCGCCGCGCCGCCGTCTTCGGCGCCCGCAAGCTGGCCTCCGACGACCCCAGCCAGCGCAGCGACGAGCGCGTCGTCGAGGTCGTGGTCAGCGCCGACGGCGCCCCGCTGCTGGTCGGCCAGCGCGTCCTGGTCAAGTTCATGAAGCCCGGCCAGAAGGCGGGCGTGAAGCGGGACAAGCCGACCGCGCCGGTGGCTGGGGGGATGACGAAGAAGAAGGTTTAGGGGCGGCGCGTTACAAATCCTCGTTTGTAACGGGGTTTGTAATGGGGCGGACGCGCCGTTCGTGCCGCGTCTGGGCGACGCCGAACGCCTGATCACGGCCGCGGCCGGATCGATGGAGCAGGCTTCCAACTAGGCGGCGACGTCGGACGTCGCTAAGCGAGGTCGCGCCATGGCCGAGCGCGCGCTCGCCGGACCCACGCCCGCCGATCTGCGCAAGGAACGTCTCACCACGATCTTCGAAGTCAAGCACTGCTGAGCCTCGCGCAGTGACGGTTGAGGCCCGCGCTCAACGGTCATCGGCGCTGCTCTCGAACATGCTCGCCGCCTTGTCCTCGGGGGGGGGGGCGCCGAGGGTGGCGGACCACTGACGATACTGGCTTTGCGGGGCGTAACGCCAGTTCAACCGCGCGCCTGGATGGCGGGATTGTGGCGTTATTGCGCTGCCAAGGCGTCTTGATTGAAATATTTCTCAATCTAAGGGTTATTATTTGTTCGCTTGCGCTCCCCGATTTCGGGTAATGAGGCAAGGGCGATGTGGCGTGCAGGTGGAGTTTAAAGCGTGTCGGGTTGTGCTCGGAATCGATCGCACGCGCGACCCTATTTCGGGTGCGTTCCAGCTATGTCGCGCGTGCTGGTGGAGTCGCCGTGCGAGTTCATCGTCGCGTTTTGTGGCGGCAAGATGCTGCCCACACTGGCGCGTTGGCGGGGCGCGGACGAGTGAGGCGGTAGTGAAAATGCATTCCATTCCGCGGCGTAACGCTTTGCTGCTGTTATCGGGCTTGGGGGCGGGGGCATTGTTTGGCTGTGATCTTCGTCTCAGAAATTTTAAATATAAACTGAGCGTCGAGATCGAAGTGTCCGGAAAGAGGTACCTCGGACATGGCGTAAGGCAAATATATCAGAATCATGTCTCTGCATGGCCAGATCAAACTTCAATTATTAATACATATGTTAGTGGGGAAGCGTTCTGGATTGATGTCGATCATGGGCCATCGCTATTCCTATTGTTGAAAGACCACAGGCCTGGCGTAAATTCGGTCTGGAATCCAATACGTTACCTTTTTTCTGAAGAGGGTGGCGCCGCCAGATCTCTTGGCGACGGAAAGATTGTTCACCTGAAGCCCGAATATTTGCCTGGACTTCTGGTATTTGGAAACATAAGCGACAGCTCAAGCGCTATATTAATTCATCCAGAAAATATAAAAGATGTATATGGACGCGATGCAAGAATTATAAGTTCTGAACTTTCAATAACTAATTCCCCTTTAACTAGGGGCATAAAAGATAAAATTCCATGGATCGATAATTTCAAGCCAAAAATGTTTATTGAGGGTCCAGTGACCTATGATCCTGAACGCTATCAATTCAACTATAGAGACTTTGTGAGCTGAAGTTGTTTGCGCCATTTGGGTCGGGGTTTGGAGTGGCCGCGCCGCAAGGGGTGCCGACGACTTTATCGCCCGATCCGCTGGATGAGAGCGCGGCCGCCCCAAGGCTCATGGCCAGGCAATGGCCGATTGAGCTTGGCCGTGGAACGCCGGCGTGAGGGACGCGCCAAACGTCTAGTTGCTGGAGCTCCGCCAATGTCCGCCATTGGCGCATCAAAGCCTTCGGCCGCCCCTGCAACCGTCGCCCCCTGGCCTACATCCGTTTCCTCACGGGGATTGAGCCTCGCTCGTCCTCGGAATTCGCGACACGAAAATCAATCCGATCAACACCTTGTCGATTTTACACCCCCGCCAATCCTCGGCGTTCAGCGCCGCGCCATAATCCTAGCCATCCCCGTCGCGGGGGAGGGCGTTTGGATCCGGCCCAAAACGGCGGCGGGGCTAGGTTGAGCGGGGCCGCGTGGTCTCGAAGCGGTTTCGACCGGGGTCTGTTCGTTGGATAGATCCGGGATCTCGGAAGAGGCCGTGGAGGGGTGAGCGCGGAGCGACAGGGCGGTGATCGTACAAGCCGCCTATCGTGGATCGTCGGGCTGGGTCCGGATGTAGCCGTCCCAGTTGGTCCGCGCCCGTCCGGGGGCTAGTGGGGACCCGAGCTGAAATACGCTCACGCCTCCCATCCTCACGGGCAAGAACAGCCTGGCGGAGCGGACTCGCGAGCCGAAACACAACAAACCCTACGGTCTCCGGGTTCGCCCGGCCGCTCCGTCGCCTCCCCACACGCCTTCAGCGGCCGCGCCGCGTGAAGTCGAAAGCGCGCGCGGGCAAAAGACGGCTCCCCTTGACCTGCCCTCTCCCGCGCCGCACAACACCGCCGAACCAAACACGCGTTTGAGGGAGACTTCGGCATGGCGGACATCCGCTTCGACGGCAAGGTGGCGATCGTGACGGGCGCCGGCGGCGGCCTGGGACGGCAGCACGCTCTGGAGCTGGCCCGCCGGGGCGCCAAGGTCGTGGTCAACGACCTGGGCGGCAGCGTCGATGGCTCGGGCGGCTCGTCCGAGGCGGCCCAGAAGGTGGTCGAGGAGATCAAGGCCTTCGGCGGCGAGGCCATCGCCAACGGCTCGTCGGTGACCGACGACGCCGGCGTCGCCCACATGGTCAAGCAGGCCATGGACGCCTGGGGCCGCATCGACATCCTGATCGCCAACGCCGGCATCCTGCGCGACAAGACCCTGACCAAGATGGAGCTGGCCGACTTCGAGCTGGTCATGCAGGTGCACGTGTTCGGCACCTTCAAGCCGATCAAGGCGGTCTGGGACATCATGAAGGCCCAGAACTACGGCCGCATCGTCGTGACGACCTCGTCGTCGGGCATGTACGGCAATTTCGGCCAGAGCAACTATGGCGCGGCCAAGATGGCGGTGCTGGGCCTGATGAACACCCTCAAGCTCGAGGGCGCCAAGAACGACGTGAAGATCAACGCCATCAGCCCGGTCGCCGCCACCCGCATGACCGAGGGCCTGATGCCGCCGGAAGTGCTGGCCAAGCTGGCCCCGGAATATGTCACGCCCGGCGTCGTCTATCTGTGCTCGGAAGAGGCCCCGACCGGCGCGATCCTGACCGCCGGCGCCGGCGCCTTCGCCCTGTCGCGGATCTATGAGACCGAGGGCGTCTATCTGGGCGAAGGCGGCCTGTCGGCCGAGGAAGTGCGCGACAACTGGGATCAGATCACCGCCGAGGCCGGCCAGAAGGCCTATTTCAACGGCGGCGAGCAGGGCCAGAAGTTCTTCCGCAAGATGGCCGGCGGCTGACCCTACGGAAAGACAAGGGCGCGCCAAACAGCGGCGCTTCGCCAATATTTGACATAACAGCGATTAATACGGGGGCCTCGCGCCCCCGTTTCTTTAACAAAACCGACAAAATTCACGCGAAGGCGAATTTATAGCAACGGTCTTTGAACAGATGCGTTAAACGCGGCGCTCCTCGAGCGTCCGTGGGGCGTTCGACGGGCCTCTTCCTCCCCAAGAAGGTCGCAGTCACATGTCTCTCTCGCGTACCCGCCTCGCCGCCGGCGTCGGCCTGCTGGCGCTCGTCGCCGCCTCCCAGGCCTCCGCTTCGGCCTTCTACCTCCAGGAACAGTCGGTGCGCGGCACCGGTCGCGCCTATTCCGGCGAAGTCGCCGACAAGGGCGTCGCCAGCCTGTGGTGGAACCCCGCCTCGATCGCCGGCATCGACCGCAGCGAGGTCTATCTGGGCCTCAACGGCGTGCTGGTGCAGTCCAAGGTCTCCGACACCGGCTCGACCATCACCCGCCCGATCCCCCCGGCGGGCCTGACCACGCCGGTCGGCGGCGCCAACACCGCCCAGAAGCCGATCGAGAACGGCCTGGTGCCGAACCTGTCCGGCGCCTGGAAGGTCAACGACAAGCTGTCGCTGGGCCTGCTGGTCGCCGCGCCGTACAACTTCACCACCAAGTACAATACCGCCAGCTGGACGCGCTATGACGCGCTAAAGTCGCAGCTGCGCACGATCAACATCGACGGCGTGGTCGCCTACAAGGTCAACGACCTGATCGACCTGGGCGTCGGCTTCACGGCGATGCGCGCCAGCGCCGAGCTGACCAACGCCCTGCCCAACATCTCGCCGCTGCAGCCCGACGGCGTCCAGGCCCTGAAGGGCGACAGCTGGGCCTATGGCTACACCGTCGGCGCCCAGCTGCACCCCAGCAAGGCCCTGACGATCGGCGCCAGCTACCGCAGCAAGATCGACCAGAAGCTCAAGGGCGACGTCTCGGTCGCCGGCCTCCTGGCCCCGATCCCCGCCGCCAACAACTTCAACGTCGGCGGTCAGGCCAAGATCACCCTGCCCTGGATCGCCAATGTCGGGGCCCGCTGGGCCGTCAACGACCAGCTGACCCTGAACGGCTCGGTCAGCCGCGTGGGCTGGAGCGAGTTCGACGCCATCCGGATCGCGTTCCCCGGCGCGGCGACGACCGTTCCGCAGAACTACAAGAACGTGACGACCTACGCCGTCGGCCTCGACTACCAGGCCACGCCGAAGCTGACGCTGCGCACCGGCGTCCAGTACGATCCGACCCCGACGCCGGACATCGGCCGCACCGCCCGCGTGCCGGACGGCGACCGCATGATGTACGCGGTCGGGGCCACCTACGCGGCCACGGACAACCTGAAGCTCGACGCGGCGATCAGCTACATCAACTTCGACAAGAGCAACATCAACCGCACCGACGTGACGGCCACCGGCTCGACCGTCAACCTGCGCGGCACGGCCGAAGGCTCGGCCGTCGTGCTGTCGACCGGCGCGCGCTTCAGCTTCTAAAGCCAAGCATCACCGACGCGACGAAGCCCGTCCGGAGCGATCCGGGCGGGCTTTTCGCGTTCAGCGGATGGCGTTCCAGAGCGTCCGCGCCGCCTCGACGAAGACCTGGGCCGCCTGGCCCTTTGGCTCGGAGATCACCGCCGGGACGCCCTGGTCGCCGCCCAGGCGGACGGCGATCTCGATCGGGGCGCGGCCCAGCAGGGGTACGCCCAGCCGCTCGGCCTCGGCCACGCCGCCGCCCTCGCCGAAGATCGGGATCGGCGCGCCGGTCGAAGGATCGGCGAAGAAGGCCATGTTCTCGATGAGGCCCAGGATCGGGGTGGCGGTCTTCTCGAACATCGCCGCGGCCCGGCGGGCGTCGATCAGGGCGATCTCCTGCGGGGTCGTCACCAGCACCGCCCCGTCGATCCGCAGCTTCTGCACCAGGGTCAGCTGTACGTCGCCGGTGCCCGGCGGCAGGTCGACCACCAGCACGTCCAGCGGCTGGGCCTCCGAGCCCCAGGCCACGTCGTGGATCATCTGCCGCACCGCCGACGAGGCCATAGGCCCGCGCCAGATCATCGCCTTACCCTCGTCGACGATGAAGCCGATCGACATCACCTTGACGCCGTGGGCCTCCAGCGGCTGGAGCTTGCCGTCCTCAAACAGCGGATCGCCGTCGACGCCCATCATTCTCGGGGCCGAGGGACCGTAGATGTCGGCGTCCAGCAGGCCGACGCGCAAGCCCAGGCCGGCGAAGGCGACGGCCAGATTGGTGGAAACGGTGGACTTGCCCACCCCACCCTTGCCCGAGGCCACGGCGATCACGTGGCGGACATGGGCGGGCTTCTCGGCTTCCGGAGGCGGGACCATCCGGGCCTGGGGATCCTCGGAAATCTTGGCGCCCTTGCGCACCCGGGTCGCGCCCTCGGCGGCCTGGGCGGTCAGCACGACCTGGGCGGTTTGGATCCCCGGCAGAGCGGCCAGAGCCTTCTCGGCGGCTTCGCGGATGGGAGCGTAACGGGCCGCCTGGCTGGCCGGGACCTCCAGCATGAAGCCGGCGCGGCCGTCGCGAACGACGAGGCCCTGCACCAGGCCGGCGGCCACGAGCCCTCGCCCGCTGACCGGGTCGGCGATTTGGTCCAGCGCCGCGCGGGCGTCGTCGATGGAAAGGGTCACGGGGCGGCCTCCGGTTCGGGGCCCTGATATCCGCGCGGCCGACAGGATTTACAAGGGCGTAGCGACCCCGGTCGCGGAAGACCGATCGGGCTAAGCCAGCTCCTCGACGGACGCCTTCAGCAGATCCATCACGTGGTGCAGACTGTCAGCGATATGCACGCACTTGTCGTGCATCTCCTCGTTCGGATCGAGGATGTCGGGCACCATGATCGTCATCATGCCAGCCGCGTGGGCGGCGCGGACGCCGGGGTGGCTGTCCTCCAGCGCCAGGCAGCGGCTGGGATCGACGCCCAGGCGCCGAGCCGCTTCCAGATAGGGGTCCGGGTTGGGCTTATGCTTCTCGACGTCGTGGTGGGCGACCACCACGTGGAAGCGATGCAGCAGATTGAAACGGCCCAGATAGCGCTCGACGGCGGCGATGCCGTTCGAGGTGGCGATGCCGCGCGGCAGGCCCAGATCGTCCAGATAGTCGAGGATCTCGACCACGCCGGCCTTCAGCCGCGTCTCGGCCTCCAGCAGGTCCTCCACGTCGGCCCAGACGCGCTCGAAATAGGCCTGCACCGGGAAGTCGTCACCGTACAAGGCGCGCATCATCACGGCGCATTCCGGCGTCGTCTTACCGACCATCGCCGCATAGATCTCGCCCGTGAACTGGACGCCGAAGACGTGTCCAGCCTCGATCATCGCGGCGCGATAGACGATCTCGGTGTCCAGCAGCAGGCCGTCCATGTCGAACACGACGCCTTCGACGGTACGCGGAAAACTCAACGCCCCATCTCCACCTTGAAGAACGAGTCGGCCTTGTAGCCCTGGAAGTAAAGCAAGGCGGTCAGGTCCGCGTGGTCGACCTTGGCGTCTGCCTGGGCCGCCACGATCGGCTTGGCGCGGTAGGCGACGCCCAGGCCGGCGGCCTCGATCATCGCCAGGTCGTTGGCGCCGTCGCCGACGGCCAGGGCGTCGGCTGGAGTCAGGCCCAGCGCCGCCGTCTCTTCCCGCAGAGCGGCCAGCTTGGCCTCCTTGCCCAGGATCGGGTCGCCGACCTGACCCGTCAGCGCGCCGTCGGCCTCGATCAGGGTGTTGGCGCGGTTCAGGTGGAAGCCCGCCGCCGCCGCAACCCGGCTGGTGAAGAAGGTGAAGCCGCCAGAGACCAGGGCGCAGCGCGCGCCGTGCCGGGCCATGGTGCGGACCAGGATCTCGGCCCCCGGGTTCAGCCGGACCCGCTGATCGTAGCAGCGTTGCAGAGCGTCGACGCCGAGGCCCTTCAGCATCCCGACCCGCTCGCGCAGGGCGCCCTCGAAGGCCAACTCGCCGCGCATGGCGCGCTCGGTAATCTCCGAGACCCGATCCTTGACGCCAGCGAAGTCGGCCAGCTCGTCCAGGCACTCGACATTGATGATCGTCGAGTCCATGTCGGCGATCAGCAGCCGCTTGCGGCGGTTCTCCGCGGGCTGGATCGCGATGTCGACCGCCAGGTCCGCCAGATCGCCCCGGATCGCCGCCACCTCGCCGTCCTCGACGAAGAAGTCGGCGGCCAGCGGCCCCAGGTCGTCGCGACGGCTGGACAGCCTGGCTTCGACGCGCGAAACGGCTTGTGCGTAAGCGTCGGGGTTCGCCCCAACGATGGTGAGGACGGTCGGAATGGTGGAGAGTTCGGACATCGCGCCCCGCATCTGGCTGATCGCGGGCCCGACCGCAAGCGGCAAGTCGGCCCATGCTCTGCAATTGGCCGAATGGACCGGCGCGGAGATCGTCAACGCCGACTCCATGCAGATCTATGCGGGCCTACGCGTCCTGACCGCCGGCCCCTCCCCCGAGGAGCGCGCCAGGGCGCCGCACCACCTGTTCGAGGTCGCCGACGCCGCCGATGGCTGGTCGGTCGGCCGCTGGCTGGAAGCGGCGACCCAAGCGATCGCCGAGATCGAGGCGCGCGGCAATCCCGTCATCGTGGTCGGCGGCACGGGCCTCTATTTCCGCGCCCTGACCCATGGCCTGGCGGACGTGCCGCCGGTGCCCGAGACCCAGCGCGAGATTTCCGGCCTGCTCTACGCGGCGCGGGGCGAGGCGGAGTTCCGCGAGATCCTCAAGCCCCTCGACCCCGAAGCCGAGGCCCGCATCGAGGTCGGCGACCGCCAACGCCTGGTGCGCGCCCACGCGGTGGCGATGGCTACAGGCAAGTCCCTGACCTCGTGGCAGACCGACACCAAGCCGGCGCTGCGGCCGGGCTCCTGGGAAGGCCGCGTTCTGGATCCGCCCCGCGCCGAGCTCTACGCCCGCTGCGACGCCCGGCTGTCGGCCATGGTCGAGCAAGGCGCGTTGGACGAGGTGCGCGCCATGGAAGCGCGGGGGCTGGACCCGTCCCTGCCCGCTCTCAAGGCCGTCGGCTATCGCGAGTTCGCGGCCCACCTGCGCGGCGAGACCACGCTAGAACAGGCCCTGGACGCGGCGCGGCAGGAAACTCGCCGCTACGCCAAGCGGCAGTTGACCTGGTTCCGCAACCAGACGCCCGACTGGCCCAGGCTCTCGGGCGAAAGCGTCAGCGCTCCGTGACGGTCGCGCCCGTCCCCGTCAACTGCGGCTTGACCTCTAGCCGGTAGTCCTCGTCCAGCGTCTGATCCTTGACGCGGTCGAGGGCCGCGATGGCCCGCTCCTGGGCGGCGGCGATCGGCTTGGCCGAGAGATCGCAGACCGCGCCCGCCGGCAGATCCTCCTGTCCGCGCTCGGTGACCGTCAGCGGCTTGGTCATGGCTTCGGTGCAGCCCAGAAGGCCCGTGATCGAATAGAAGCAAATGTCGCGCTGCAGATAGGACTCGACCGTCCAGGCGCAGGGTATGGCCGAGACCGTCACACCTTCGGGCGCCGTGGCGACCGGACCAGGCTTGGCGGCGACGCGCAGGAAGATCTGCTGGTGGACCACCACCGCCTCCCGCTTGGCGGCCTTGACCAGCAGCAGTTGTCGGGCCTTCTGCGAGACCGGCACCATGCGCAGCAATTGCGGGGGCTGAGGCGCGGCAGCGGTCGCGGCCGGGGGCGTAGCGGCTTGCATCGGAAACACGAAGACCTCCAGGTTGAGCTTGACCATGTGCGCACGTTGACGCCGATCTGACGAGATGCCCGCTGGACGAAAAGATCGCGGCGGGGGATGTCGAATTCCGCAAAGAGGAGCAGCCCATGTCCGTGATCGAAGAAGTCGCCTCGCTGCTGAAGGCCCGGGGCGAGACCATCGCGGTGGCCGAGTCCTCGGCCGGCGGCCTGATCTCGGCGGCGCTTCTGAGCCAGGGCGGCGCATCGGCCTATTATCGCGGCGGGGCCATCGTCTACACGCCCAAGGCGCGCGCGGCGCTGATGGGACTTTCGCGTGAGGACATGGGCCAGCTGCGCTCGGCCAGCGAACCGTATGCGCGGTTCATGGCCGCCCACGCGCGCCAGCGGATGAACGCCACCTGGGGTCTGGCCGAGACCGGCGCCGCGGGACCGTCTGGCAACGCCTACGGCGACGCGGCTGGCCATTGCTGCCTGGCCGTCTCCGGTCCGGTGGAGCTGAGCCTGGTCATCGAGACCGGCCACGGCGATCGGGCCGTCAACATGGCAACCTTCCGCGACACGGCGCTGAAGCTGCTGCTGGACGCCCTGCGCGCGGCCTGATCTCGGCCAGAAAATCACGCGCTCGGGGTCCCAGCCGGCGCGGCCTTGCCACAAGGGAGGCGCGGCGGGAGAAAACCTGCCCCTCGGCATGGCGGTTTCCGGTCAGGTCACGCCCCTCGGGAAAGGCAGAACCTTGCGGCAATCAGCGCCTTGACGCTCTGCCAGGCGCATGTCATGACCCTTTCCGTAGCTTTGGAGCAAGACTCGTGCGCAAAACCATGACCGTACTTATGGAGCGACCGTTCGCGGGGTGACCTCGAAGTCACGTCGTAGCTCGGTCGCGCGCGCAAAGGTCCTTCGGGACCTTTTTTCTTTTCCGCCTACCTTCATCCCGCTTCCCCACGGATCGCCCCATGACCGCCCACCAGACCATCGAGAGCAAGGCTCCCGCCGAAACCACCGATCGCGCCATGACTGGCGCCGAGATCGTGGTTCGCGGCCTCGTGGATCAGGGCGTCGAGGTCCTATTCGGCTATCCGGGCGGGGCGGTCCTGCCGATCTATGACGCCCTGTTCCATGAGCCGCGCCTGCGGCACATCCTGGTCCGCCACGAGCAAGGCGCCACCCACGCGGCCGAGGGCTACGCCCGCAGCTCGGGCAAGCCGGGCGTTGTCCTGGTCACCTCGGGCCCCGGCGCGACCAACGCCATCACCGGCATCATGGACGCCCTGATGGACTCGATCCCCATGGTCGTCATCACCGGCCAGGTCCCCACCCACCTGATCGGCACCGACGCCTTCCAGGAGGCCGATACGGTCGGCATGACCCGCTCGTGCACCAAGCACAACTATCTGGTCAAAGACGTCCGCGACCTGCCGCAGATCATCCACGAGGCCTTCAAGATCGCCACCACCGGCCGTCCCGGCCCGGTGCTGATCGACATTCCCAAGGACGTCCAGTTCGCCAAGGGCGAATATCTGGGCCCGGACGAGGTCAAGTCGACCCACGCCTACGCGCCGCGGATCAAGGGCGACGCGGGGCGGATCGCCGAGGCGGTCAAGCTCATCGCCAATGCGCGCCGCCCGATCTTCTATACCGGCGGCGGCGTGATCAACGCCGGTCCCAAGGCCAGCGCGGCGCTGCGCGAATTCGCGACCCTGACCGGCGCGCCGGTCACCTCGACCCTGATGGGCCTGGGCGCCTTCCCGGCCGCCGATCCGGCCTGGCTGGGCATGTTGGGGATGCACGGCACGTTCGAGGCCAACAACGCCATGCATGACTGTGACGTCATGGTCTGCGTCGGCGCCCGCTTCGACGACCGCGTCACGGGCCGCCTCGACGCCTTCTCGCCGGGATCGAAGAAGATCCACATCGATATCGATCCGTCGTCGATCAACAAGAACGTCCGGGTCGACCTGCCGATCGTGGGCGACGCGGCTTCGGTCCTCGAGGACCTGATCGCCGCCTGGAAGGCCGCGAACCTGTCGCCGAACAAGGCCGCCCTGACCGACTGGTGGGCCCAGATCGACCAGTGGCGCGCCCGCGAGTGCCTGAAGTACCGGGCCTCGGACTCGGTCATCAAGCCGCAGTACGCGATCGAGCGCCTGTACGAACTGACCAAGGACAAGGACGTCTACATCACGACCGAGGTCGGCCAGCACCAGATGTGGGCCGCGCAGTTCTTCCGCTTCGAGGAGCCGAACCGCTGGATGACCTCCGGCGGCCTGGGCACCATGGGCTATGGCCTGCCAGCGGCCCTGGGCGCGCAGCTGGCCCATCCGAAAAGCCTGGTCGTCGACATCGCCGGCGAAGCCTCGATCCAGATGTGCATCCAGGAGCTGTCGACCGCGATCCAGTTCGATCTGCCGGTCAAGATCTTCATCCTGAACAACGAGTGGATGGGCATGGTGCGCCAGTGGCAGCAGCTGCTGCATGGCGAACGCTACAGCCACTCCTATTCCGACAGCCTGCCCGACTTCGTGAAGCTGGCCGAGGCCTATGGCGCCCACGGCATCCGCTGCTCGGACCCGGCCGATCTAGATGACAAGATCCTGGAGATGATCAACAGCGACAAGGTCGTGATCTTCGACTGCCGCGTCGAGAAGCACGAGAACTGCCTGCCGATGATCCCCTCGGGCAAGGCCCACAACGAGATGATCATGGGCGAGGTCGAGGATATCGGAAACGTCATCGGCGAGGCCGGCGCGGGGCTGGTTTAAGGCGCGGCACGGGTTAGAAACGACACATGACCAGCAACATCCAACCCGCCCCCGCCTCGGCCTACGACCTTAGCCCCACGGGCGAGCCGGAACAGTCCGCGACCTTCGCCCTGCTCGTCGATAACGAACCGGGCGTGCTGCACCGTGTCGTCGGCCTGTTCGCCGCGCGCGGCTACAATATCGAGAGCCTTACGGTCGCCGAGACCGATCGCAACGCCCATACCAGCCGCATCACGGTGGTGACGCGCGGCACGCGCCAGGTGCTGGACCAGATCGAGGCCCAGCTGAACAAGGTCGTCAATGTCCGCCGCGTGCACGACGTGACCCGCGATCCGAACGGCGTCGAACGCGAACTGGCCCTGGTCAAGGTGCGCGGCTCGGGCGTCGACCGCGTCGAGGCCCTGCGCATCGCCGAGATCTTCCGCGCCAAGCCGGTCGACACCACGCTGGAGAGCTTCGTGTTCGAGATCTCGGGCGCGCCGTCCAAGATCGACAAGTTCCTGGACCTGATGCGCCCGCTGGGCCTGGTGGAACTTTCCCGCACCGGCGTTCTTTCCATCGAGCGGGGCGTCGAGGGCATGTAGCGGAGGCGCGAGATGAGCAGCCTGGCGGGACTTATGGCCGGGCTGACGCTCGCCGCATCTCAACAGGCGCCCTCGCCGCCCCCCGATCCGGCGGCCTGGTGGACGCCGGAAACACCGCGCCCGAAGCCCGAGCAGGACCCGCTGGGCGGCCGGCGCCTGGGCCGGGCCGAACAGCCAGTCCCGATCGACAACGGCGTCGAGCCCCTGCTCTATCGGCTTTGGGGCTTGCAGCCCCTGCAAAGCCAAATCGTCCGGCGCGGCGAGTTCGTGCTCGAGGTCTGGATCCGCCCGGCGCGCGGCGTCCGCCAGGCCGTGATCCGCGTCACCCGACGCCGCGACGGCCGCGCCTTCGTGCAGGCGCGCGCGGGGCTTGGCTGCTGCACGCCAGAGATCGGCCGCCGGGTCGACATCGACGCGGAGCTGGCCGAGCCCCAAGTCGCGCTCCTCGGCGCCGTCCTTGCCGATCCGGCCTGGAGCCAGCCGCGCGCGGTGATCGTGGACTATGGCGGCGGCGCGGCGGCCGCCCTGTGCGTCGACGGCGTTTCCTGGGACGTCACTCTGCTGGTCCCCGGCCAGGCCAGGCACCTGCGTCGCGCCTGCGACGACGCCGAGGTCGGCTCGATCGCGCCCATCCTGTCCGCGGCGGTCGGCGTCGCGGCCGGTCGTGATCCGCGCTTCGACGCGGCCTTGCCGCCCGGCGCGGACTTTTCGCGGCAGGCCGCGGCCTATCAGTCGCTGATCCGCTCCGGCGGGCGCTTGATCCCCGGCGAGCACAATCGCCCGCAGCCGGCGTCGGTCCCGATCAGTCCGGACGACGCCGACGCCCTCAGGCCTCCGCCATCTGTTCCGGCTGCTCCCGCAACCGCGCCACATCCCTGAGCGGCGGCGCGCCGAACAGGCGCGCGTATTCGCGGCTGAACTGCGAGGGGCTGTCGTAGCCGACCGTATGGCCGGCCGTGGCCGCGTCGAGACGCTGGACCAGGATCAGCCGGCGCGCCTCCTGCAGGCGGAGCTGCTTCTGGTACTGCAGAGGCGACAAGGAGGTCACCGCCTTGAAATGCTGGTGCAGAGCCGAGGTGCTCATCCGCGCCTCCTCCGCCAGGACTTCGATACTGAAGGGCTGGTCGAAGTTCTTGCGGATCCAGCCGATGGCGCGATTGATCTGGCGCAGGCGACCGTCGCGGCGGGCGATCTGGGCCAGGCGCGGGCCCTGTGGGCCGGTCAGCAGGCGGTAGAGAATCTCGCGCTCGATCAGCGGGGCCATGATCGCCACGTCCTCGGGGGTGTCGAGCAGGCTGACCATCCGGCAGACGGTGTCGAACAATTGCGGCGTCATCGCGCCCACCGACATGCCGCCGACCAGCGGGGCGGCGGCGTCCAGGCGCGCGGCCAAGCCGCTTTCCATGATCATCTCGCTGATCAGGTTGGCGTCCAGGACGATGCGGAAGCTGAGATAGGGCTGCTCGGGCGAGGCCTCGATCACCTGGCCGGTCACCGGCACGTCGATCGACGACAGGAAGAAGTTGCGCTCGTCATACTCGTGGGCGGCGTCGCCGACGATGACACGCTTGCGGCCTTGCGCCAGCACACAGAAGGCCGGGTCGTGCAGGGCGTGCGATGGCTCGCTGGGCGCGTGCAGGCGGTATAGGTTTACCCTGGGGCAGCAGGTATCGACCGGGCCTTCGCCCGGCGCGAATCGTTCAATCAAGGCCGCCAGCGCCTCGCGCGTGCTCATCGAATTTTCCTTCTCGGCGCGGGGTTAGTTATAAGCCTTGCACGATCCTCCGTCACGCGACCACGTTCGCTTCCGGAGGATCGTGCAATCATGGCGGAGCATCGGTCTACCGCCTGGACCGGCGAGCGGTCATAGTGACCTCATTCCGCACCCCGACGCGGCAAACCCCAAAATTCGAGCTCGTGATGAGACGCAACGCGCCCCGTGGCGGCGCGACGGCTCCGCGTTGGTTCGTCGCCGCCCTGCTGGGCGGGGCGGCCGCGCTGACCGCCGCGAGCGCCGTGCTCCCGCTCCCGCATACGCCCGTCCAGACCGCCTGGAGCCCCGCCCGATGATGATCAACGCCCCCGTGCTGCCCCACATTCCCGTCTCCGGCGTCTGGACCTCGCCGGACGGCCATATCTGCCTCGAACTGCGCGCCGACGGTCGCTTCGTCGAAACCCGCGAAGGCCTCCCGGAGGTCTTTACCGGCGTCTACGTGCTGGTGGGCGAAACCCTGAAGCTGTTCGAGGACCACGGCGCCGTGGTCAGCGGCAAGCTGTCCAACGGTCGCCTAAGCCTGGGGATCGTCGAGCGTCCGGCCTTCCATGCCGACCGCGAAGCCCCTATATTGTGATTGTCCGGCTTCGGCCGAACTATGGGGATAAACGCGCACGTAATAAGCGGACTGGACCCGGGTGCGATTCCCGGCGGCTCCACCAATCTCTCCCAAGTTATCATGGGACCGTATGGGGCCGATCAGCATCGACAGACGTGTAAAGGTGTAGCTTTCTCTCGGCCTGACCCACCGTTTCGGGTCTTTATCTAAATGCGAACGATAACTTCGCTGAAGAGTTCGCCGTCGCCGCGTAATGCGGCGCCGTTGAATTCGCCTCTTAAGTCCTAGGGGTTCAGATCCCTAGGCGGGGCCCGGAGGGAGCCTGCCAACAGAATCCCTCCACTTTCCACGACATCGCCGAGGCTCCCTCCTCTTTTCTGCTTGGAGGAATGGGGGAGCCCGCCAACAGAATCCCTCCACTTTCCACGACATCGCCGAGGCTCCCTCCGCGTTTTCGCCGAAGGAACGCGGGAGAAGACGGCGGGACCGGATTCGACCGTCACACGGCTTTGCGGCGCGCCGTCGACAGGTTACGCTCGCGCTCCCTTTCGTTCGAAGTACCGACTCTCAAAGCGCATGTCCCAGACCCCACCGCCCGAAGACCTCATGCAGTACGAGGCCATGGCCCAGGACGCCCTGCGCGGCGTGGTCAAGGCGGCCTTGAAGAAGGCCGCCGCGCCCGGCGGCCTGCCCGAACCGCATCACCTCTACATCACCTTCAAGACCAAGGCGGCCGGCGTCTCGGGTCCGCAGGATCTGTTGAGCAAGTACCCGGACGAGATGACGATCGTCCTGCAGCATCAGTACTGGGACCTGGCGCCGGGCGAGACCTTTTTCTCGGTGACGCTGAAGTTCGGCGGCCAGCCCAAGCGCCTGTCGGTGCCCTACGCGGCCGTGACGCGCTTCTACGATCCTTCGGTGCAGTTCGCCCTGCAGTTCGCGCCGCCGGAAATCGTCGAGGACGAGCCCGAGCCGGAGCCCGAGGCCGAAGCCAAACCGGCGCTCCCGGCCGGCGAGGAAGGTCCGAAAATCGTCTCGCTGGACCAGTTCCGCAAGAAATGAGCGACGTCGCCGCCGACGAGCCTCAGAGCCTGACGGACGAGGCGATCCTCGCCCGGTTCCGCGCGTCCAAGAACCAGCCGACCGGATCCCAGACCCTGGGCTTCGAACTTTTGGCCGTTCGCCAGGCCGACCGCGAGGTCGAGGTGGCCTTCACGGCGCGGGCGGAACTGCTCTGCAATCCCATGGGCCAGATCCAGGGCGGCTATGTCTGCGCCATGCTGGACGAGGCCATGTCGGTGGCCGGCATGATCACCTCGGGCATGACCCACGTCGTGCCGACGCTGGAAATGAAGACCAGCTTCCTGCGGCCGGCCATGCCCGGACGGCTGCGCGGCGTCGGCCGCGTGGTGAAGTGGGGCCGCACGATCTGCTTCACCGAGGGCGAACTCTACGACGCCGAGAATCGCCTGGTAGCCAAGGCCAGCGGCACGGCCATGCCCACGCCGTTCGCCAAGTTCAAGAAGCCCTGACGGCCATGCGCGGCGCGGCGGCGGTCATCGGACTTCTGGCGCTTTTGATCTTCTCGCCGGCGGCCAGGGCGAGCCCGTTCTCGAACTGGACGGCCGTCGTGGTGGCCGGCGACGCCCATGCCCATTCCGGCGGACCGACCGAGGCCTTCGACAACGCCCGGCGAGACGTTTCCAAGACCCTGGTCGCTCTGGGTTTCGACAAGGCGGACATCCAGCAGTTTTCGACGCGCCCCAAGCGCTATCCCGCCGACGCGCCCGGCCGGTCGGACGCCGAGACCATCTCCCTGGCCCTGCGCACCAAGGCCCAGACCGCCAAGGCGGGCTGTCTCTTCTACCTCAGCTCGCACGGCGGACCCGAAGGGGCGATTCTCGGCCAGGAGTTGCTGCGCCCGCAACGCTTGGCGGCGATGCTGAACGACGCCTGTCCCGATCGCCCCTCCATCGTGGTGATCTCCGCCTGTTTTTCGGGCGTCTTCATTCCGCCGTTGCAGCGCGGCGACCGCCTGATCCTGACCGCCGCGCGGCCGGACCGCGCGTCTTTCGGCTGCGGCGAGAGCGATCGATATCCCTATTTCGACGATTGTTTCCTAGCCTCGGCGTCCCAGGCGCATGACTTCGCGGCCTTGGGGACGGCCACGCAGGCCTGCGTGGCGCGCAAGGAGACGGAGACCGGCGCCGAGCCCGCCTCCGAGCCGCAGATGTGGATCGGCCCCGCCTTGCGCCCGCTGCTTCCGCTGTATGGGTTCAATCACGCCCCACCGAAAACCCCTTAGGCGGCGATCGGGTTTGACCCTGGCGATCAGCACGCTACACAAACCCTAGAAGTTTCCGCTTCACCCAGGGGACATCGTTGACGTCGCGCGTTTCGCCCGCGGCCGCCCTCGCGGCGGCCTTCATGGCTATTTGGTCGGCCCTTGGATCGGACGCGCGAGCGCAGGAGGCCACACCGCCCGCCACCGCCGCGCCGGCGGCTGCTGGACCGACCGGGGGGCCCCGTCC
>NZ_SZWJ01000043.1:0-34694 GCF_012184455.1 Caulobacter sp. SSI4214
TCGCGCGGGGCGGCGCCAGCATCGTCCTGCCGTCGATGGGCCGCCTGGGCGAGCTGGCCCAGGGCCAGGCGCCGTTCGCCGTCATCGTCGGCTGCAGCGACAGCCGCGTCGCGCCCGAGCTGATCTTCGACTGCAATCTGGGCGAGGTGTTCGTGGTCCGCGTCGCGGGCTCGACGGTGAGCCGCGAAGGCCTGGGTTCGATCGTCTACGCCGTCGAGCACCTGGGCGCGCCGCTGATCGTGGTGCTGGGCCACACGAAATGCGGCGCGGTCAGCGCCGCCGTCGACGTGGCGACCAAGCACGCCGAGCTGCACGGGGCTCTGTTCGAGATGGTGCTGCCCATCGTTCCGGCCGTGCTGGAGGCCGAGGAAAAGCATCCCGCCGACCTGAAGGACGCGGCGATCCGCCAGAACGTTCGTGACGTCGCCGCGCGCCTTCGGGTGGCCGACGGCGTGCTGGCCGAGCGCCTGGGCGAAGGCCGGCTGAAGATCGTATCGGCCTGCTACGACCTGGCCAGCGGCCAGGTGGCGTTCGACGCCTGACAGTGTCATCGCGGCGCCGTTGACCCCCGCTCGCGCTTAGGTTCAAGTCGCTCCTGAACCGCGTAAGACATGGGGAGACAACGGATGTCGACGGACGAGACGCCGCCGGAAGGCGCCCGCGACACCTTCGCTTCCCGTTTCGCGCGCCTGCGCCAGCAGGTCGCCGATCGCTGGCCCGCCGCTCTGAAGGGCCCGGTGGCCGTGGCGGTGGCGGCGGCCCTGGTGGTCGGCTTCGGCGGCGGTTTCGCGGTCGGCAAGGGCGGCCTGTTCTTCGGCGGGACCAAGCCGGCCGGCGCGGAGTCGGTCAAGGGCGAGGCCTGGTCGCTGTTCGGCAAGCCGCGATCGGCCAACGCGCCCCGGCGCGGCATTCCCAAACCCGAGGGCTTCGCGGTCTGGCAGACCCGCGTCGACACCAGCGGTCCCGATCCCCTGGCCTGCGTGCGGATGAGCAAGGACCTGGATCCGTCCAAGCCCTATGCCGACTTCGTGCTGGTCTCGCCGGATCTCGGCCGCCAGCCCTCGGTCCGCGTGAAGGGCGACGAGCTGTGCCTGGGCGGCGTCGGCTTCACCGACCATCGCATCACCCTGCTGAAGGGCCTGCCCGCCAAGGGCGGCGACACCTTGGCGGCCAACGCCGATGTCGATTTCACCTTTGGCGACAAGCCTCCCTATGTCGGCTTCGCCGGCGACGGCGTGATCCTGCCGCGCGAGGAGTCGGACGGCGTCGGCATCGAGACGATCAACGTCCAGACCCTGGCCATCGAGGTCTGGCGCGTGCCGGATCGCAACCTGGTGCGCAAGTCGATCAGCGCCCCCGATCCGACCGGCGAGGGCGACTGGGCCGGCGACTATGGCGAGGACTCCGTCGGCGACGACGGCCGCCAGGTCTGGAAGGGGAAGGTCCAGGTCGCCGGCGGCGCCACGGCCCAGAAGGCCACCACGGTCTTCCCGCTGGGCGCGGTGCTGAAGGAGATGAAGCCTGGCGCCTATGTCATCAAGGCGCGCGACGCCTCGGGCGGCCGCAGCGCCGAGACCGACAGCGATAACAACCCGGCCCAGGCGCGCCGCTGGATCGTGTTCACCGACATGGCCATGCTGGCCTATGACGGCTCCGAAAGCCTGGACGTCGTGGTTCGCTCGCTGAAGAGCGCAAAGACACTGTCGGGCGTGCGCGTGGCCCTGGTCGCCGCCGATGGCGAGTCCCTGGCCGAATCCCAGAGCGACGCCGACGGCCGGGTGCGCTTCCTGAGGCCGCTGTTGAAGGGCGAGGGCGCCTCGCGGGCCAAGATGGTCATGGCCTACGGCCCGCAGGGCGACCTGGCGGTGCTGGACCTCGACCGCTCGCCGGTCGATCTTTCCAAGCAGGGCGTCGGCGGTCGCACCGAGGGCGGCGTCGACGGCCGCAGCGTCGCCACCGACATCGACGGCTATCTCTACGCCGACCGCGGCATCTATCGCCCCGGCGAGACCGTCCACCTGACGGCCATGGTCCGCGACCGGATGGCCAAGGCCGTCTCGGACCGCAAGGGCGAGATCATCGTCAAGCGTCCCTCGGGCGTCGAGTTCAAGCGCTATCCGTTCAGCCAGGCCAACGCCGGCGCGGTGCTGGCCGACATCGCCCTGCCGCGCTCGGCGCCGCGCGGGCGCTGGACCGCCGAGCTGCATGTCGAGGGTATCGAGGACGCGGTCGGCTCGCTCTCGGTCTCGGTCGAGGACTTCGCGCCTCAGCGGCTGGCCGTCACCACGACGGGCCAGGAGTCCCAGCCGGTCGGCGCGGGTCAGACCCGTAAGGTCGACGTCACCGCGCGCTTCCTCTACGGCGCGCCGGGCGCGGGCCTGCAGACGCAGGGCGAGGCGCGCCTGCGCGCGGATCCCAACCCGTTCCCCGCCTTCAAGGACTATGCCTGGGGCGACGCGGCCAAGCCGTTCGAGGAGAAGTTCCTCGACCTCGGCTCCACCGTCACCGACGGCGAGGGCCGGGCCACGCTATCGGTCGGGACCGACCAGGCGGGCGACACCAACCAGCCGCTGGTCGCCGCCGTCACCGCCTCGGTGTTCGAGCCCGGCGGCCGCCCGGTCCGCGAGGGGCTGGAGCTGAAGGTGCGTCCCAAGGCCGTCTATTACGGCGTCAAGGTCGAGCAGGGCGACGCCGGCCGGGGCGATCCGCCGGTCAGCCTCGACATGATCGCCGTCAACGCCGCCGGCCAGCGGATCGGCGCGACCGCCACCTACACCCTGATCGCAGAGCGCTGGGACTATGACTGGTTCCAGCAGAACGGCCGCTGGCAGTGGCGGCGCAGCAGCCGCGACGCGATCGTGGCCAAGGCGGCGGTCAATATCGGCGCCGGCCAGCCGGCGCGCTTCTCGCGCCGTCTTGGCTGGGGCGACTATCGCCTGGAGATCGAGGGCGCGGACGGCGCTCGGACCGTGACCCGCTTCTCCGCCGGCTGGGGCTCGCCCGCCAAGGAGGGCGAGGCGCCGGACGTGGTCCGCGTGACCGCCGGAACCAAGGCCTACGCCCAGGGCGACACGGTCGAGATCACCCTGAAGCCGCCCTATGCCGGCGAGGCCCAGGTCGCCGTCGCCACAGACCGCCTGATCGACTTCAAGACGGTCAGCGTCGGCGAGAACGGAACGACCGTGCGGCTGAAGACCAACGCCGCCTGGGGCGGCGGGGCCTATGTCATGGTCAGCGTGGTGCAGCCGCGCGACCCGGTCGCCTCGCCCAAGCCGCGTCGGGCGCTGGGGCTCGTCTATGTTCCGCTGGACCCGAAGAACCGCAAGCTGACCGTGGATCTGGGCTCGCCCGCCAAGATCGACAGCAAGGCGCCGGTCGAGATTCCAGTGAGGGTCGGCGGCCTCGGTCTTGGCCAGAAGGCCAAGGTCACGATCGCGGCCGTGGACGAGGGCATCCTGCGCCTGACCCACCAGGAAAGCCCCGACCCGGTGAAATGGTACTTCGGCAAGCGCGCCCTGACGCTGAACTATCGCGACGACTATGGCCGCCTGCTGGACCCGAACCTGGGTGCGCCCGCCAATGTCAATTTCGGCGGCGATGAGGTCGGCGGCGAGGGCCTGACGACCACGCCGATCAAGACGGTTGCCCTGTGGTCCGGCGTCGTGGAGACGGGCCTGGACGGCAAGGCGGTGATCCGCCTGCCGGCGGCCGACTTCAACGGCGAGCTGCGGATCCAGGCTGTGGCCTGGACCGATACGGCCGTCGGTTCGGCGACCAAGCCGCTGACCGTGCGCCAGCCGGTGGTGGCCGACCTGAACCTGCCGCGCTTCCTGGCGCCGGGCGACCAGGCCTTCGCCACGCTGGAGCTGCACAATGTCGAGGGCAAGCCAGGCGCCTATACGGCGGAGGCCTTCTCGATGGGCGGGCTCAAGGTCGCCTTCAAGAAGGTGTTTCAGCTGATCCTGGGCCAGCGCATCGCCGAGAAGATCCCCTTCCTGGCGCCGGACGTCACCGGCGTCGGCCGGATCGGCTTCAAGGTCGCGGGTCCCGGCTTCGCCACCCAGAAGGACTATCCGATCCAGACCCGCCTGGGCTGGGGCGACGTGGTGCGCACCACGGTGGAGCCTCAGAAGCCGGGCGAGACCTTCACCCCGTCCTATCCGCTGCTGGCCGGTCTGGCGGCGGGCGACGTGACGATGCAGGTCAGCTATTCGCCGATCCGCGGTTTCGACCCCTCGGCGATCGCGGTGGCCTTGCAGCGCTATCCCTACGGCTGCACCGAGCAGCTGGTCTCGACGGCCTACCCGCTACTGTACGCCCAGACCTTCTCGAGCGATCCGAAGCTGAAGCGCACGCCGGCCGCCCTGGCCGGGGCGGTGGGCAAGCTGCTGGACCGCCAGACCCTGGACGGCGCCTTTGGCCTGTGGCGGGTCGGCGACGCCGAGGCCGATCCCTGGCTGGGCGCCTATGTCGTCGACTTCCTGCTGGAGGCCAAGGCCCAGGGCGTCGCCGTGCCCGACAGCGCCATCGACAAGGCCGTCGGCGCGATGCGTCAGGTCAGCCGTCCGGAGGGCTTCGCCTCGGTCGCCTACCGCATGTCCTATCCGGGCTGGTGGGCCAGCAACGAGGACGCTTCCAAGAAGGCCACCGAGCGGATGCGCCGCCGGGCCTCGGCCTACGCCCTCTATGTGATGGCCAAGGCCGGCAAGGGCGATCTGGCCCGCCTGCGCTGGTGGCACGACGTTCAGATGAAGGACGAGAGCCAACCCGTGGCCAAGGCCTATGTGGCCGCAGGCCTGGCGCGGATGGGCGACAACGCCCGCGCCCGCTCGGCCATGCGTCAGGCGGTGTCCAGCCTCGGCTACAAGGACGAGCTGGACTGGTACCAGTCGCCGCTGCGCGATACGGCGGTGCTGACCGCCCTGGCCGCCGAGTCCGGCATGATGGACGTCGCCCGCCAGCTGCAAGGGCGTCTGGAGAACACGGTCAAGGATCCGGACGCGCTGAACACCCAGGAGCAGGCGGCGCTGCTGCACGCGGCCAACGCCCTGATCCAGGCCTCGGGCCCGATCTCGATCAACGCCACGGGGGCCAACCCCTTGCCCCCGGCCGGCGGCGCGCCGCGCTGGGCGGTGGGCAAGCTGACCGACGCCCGCTTCGTCAACACCGGCAAGGGCGTGCTGTGGCGGACGGTCAGCGTGCGCGGCACCCCAACCTCGGCCCCGCCGGCCGCGGCCAGCGGCCTGTCGGTCAGCAAGCGGCTGTTCTCGATGAGTGGCGGCGCGGTCGATCCGGCCGCGATCCGCCAGGGCGATCGGGTCATCGTGCTGGTCTCCGGCCACTCGATGCAGGCGCGCTCCACCGCCCTGGTGGTCGACGACGCCCTGCCGGCCGGCTTCGAGATCGAGACCACCCTGGGCGCCGACGACGCTCAGAACGGGCCGTTCAAGTTCCTCGGGACCCTGACCGCCGCCAGCGTCCAGGAGAGCCGCGATGACCGGTTCATCGCCGCGATGAGCCTGGAAGGGGGCAAGCCCTTCGCCCTGGCCTATGTGGCCCGGGCGGTGACGCCGGGCAGCTTCTTCCTGCCGGGGGCGATCGCCAAGGACATGTACCACCCGGCGGTGGTTGCTCGTTCCGAGGCCTCGCGCGCGACGATCGCGCCGGGGCCATGATGGTCGGCGGCTCTCCCTTCCCCCTGAATGGGGGAAGGGCGGGGTTGGGGGTGACAGCGCGTCAGGATAGGGCGGGTCGTTGATGTCGTCCGATCCCTTGGCCGCCGCCACGCCCGACCGCTCGTCCATCCCGGGGTACGGGCGGGTTCGGCTGATCACCAAGATGCTCGTCGCCGTCCTGGCCGTCGAGGTCGCCCTCGCCGCCCTCAACGCCGCCTTCCCGCCAGACATGACTCGGGCCCGGCATTCCTCGCCGGTCATCCTGGACCGTCGCGGCGCCTGGCTGCGCGCCCTGCCGGTCGAGGACGGGCGCTGGCGGATCCGGGCCGATCTGGACCGGACCGACGCGACCTTTCAGAAACGCCTGATCCGCGTCGAGGACGCGCGATTCTGGTGGCACCTCGGCGTCGATCCGGTGTCGCTGGTCCGGGCGATCGGCTCGGCGATCCTGCATGGCCATCCGACATCCGGCGCCTCGACCCTGACCATGCAGACCGCGCGGCTGCTGGAGCCGCGACCGCGCAATGTCGGCGCGAAGCTGATCGAGATGGTCCGCGCCGTTCAGCTGGAGTCGCGGCTGTCCAAGCGCGAGATCCTAGCGCTCTACCTGACCCTGGCGCCCTATGGCGGCAATCTGGAAGGCGCGCGGGCGGCCAGCCTCGGCTATTTCGGCCATGAGCCCTCCAGCCTGACCGACGGCGAGCAGGCCCTGCTGATCGCTCTGCCGCAGTCTCCCGAGGCGCGCCGTCCGGATCGCCATCCCGAAGCCGCCCGGGCCTCCCGGCGGACGGTGCTGGACAAGCTCATTCGGTCCCGCGCGATCACCACGGCCGCCGCCGAGGAAGCAGGGGCCGAGCCGCTACCGCGTCGCGCGCCGTTTCCGTCCCTGGCCTGGCATGTGGCGGGCGAGTTGGCGCGCGCCGCGCCGCCGGGCCAGGCCAGCGTGGTCTCGACCATCGACGCCGACCTGCAGGCCAAGCTGGAACCGATGGTCGCCGCCGTGGCCGCGAGCCAGGGTCCCGACGCGACCGCGGCCGTGCTGGTGGTCGAGATCAGGACCCGCGCTGTCCGCGCCGCCGTCGGTTCGGCCGGCCGGGACCGCCCCGGCGGCTGGGTCGACATGACCCAGGCCCTGCGCTCGCCTGGCTCGGCCCTGAAGCCGTTCATCTACGCCATGGCCATGGACGACGGTCTGGTCGCGCCCGACACCCAACTGCAGGACAACGCCACGCGCTTCGCCGACTACCAGCCCGAGAACTTCGACCGCGTGTTCCACGACAAGGTCACGGTGCGCGAGGCCCTGGCCCATTCGTTGAACGTTCCGGCCGTGGCCACGCTGGAGAAGTTGGGCCCCGATACCTTCGCCGGACGCATCGAGGCGACCGGGGCGCATCTGGCGCGGCCTAAGGCCCAGCTCAAGGAAGCGGGCCTGGCCCTGGCCCTGGGCGGCGAGGGCATCACCTGGCGCGATCTCGTCATGCTCTACGCGGCGCTCGGCGATGGCGGCGTCGCCAAGCCCCTGGCCTGGACCGAGACGGACGCCGCCGTCCGCGAACGCTCGGCCGGGACGCGCCTGGTTCGCCCGGAAGCCGCCCGGCAGGTGCTGGACATTCTACGCGAAGCTCCCGCCCCGAAAGGCCGCGCTCCCTCGCCGCTGACGCGCGGCGGGCCGTCGATGGCGTTCAAGACCGGCACCTCCTACGGCTTTCGCGACGCCGTGGCGGCGGGCGTGGTCGGCGGCTACGCGATCCTGGTCTGGACGGGGCGGGCCGACGGCGGCGCGCGGGGCGGGCTGACCGGACGCGACGCGGCCCTGCCGCTCTTGTTCGACGTCGCCGACGCCGTGGGCGCGCCCGCCTCGGCTCCGCGTCCGATCGCCCCGAAGGCCGCGCCCCTGGGCCTCCAGAAGCTGGGCGGGGAGGACGGCCCGCGCTTGATCTTCCCGCCCGACGGCGCTTCGGTGCAGGTCGACGCCTTGGGCCCGCGCGCGCGGGGCCTGGTGCTGGCCGCGGAGGGCGAGGGCCTGACCTGGTACGTCGAAGGCCGCCCTCTGGACCCAGACCCGGTCAGTGGCCGCGCGATCTGGAGGCCGGCGGCGGCCGGCTTCTACAAGCTGGAAGTGGTCGACGCGCGGGGGCGGAAGGCCAAGGCGCGGGTGCGGATCAAGGGCGGGTAGGGGACGCGGTTTACCCCGCCCCCGTTCAAAGCCCCTACGGCCGGCTCGCGCTCGACAGTACGCGCTCGTAGTCGGCCAGGCTGGCGATGCCGATGTCGAGGTCGGTGACCAGGCCATTGCTCAGCGAATAGACCCAGCCGTGCACGGCCAGGGACTGGCCGCGCGCCCAGGCGTCCTGGACGAAGACGTCGGCGGCGACGTTGCGCACCTGGCGGGCGACGTTCAGCTCGGTCAGGCGGTCGAGCCTGGCGCGCTCCTCGGGGATCGCTTCCAGCTCGTGCTTGTGTTCGGCGTGGACCTCTCGGATGGGGTGCAGCCAGTGGTCGACCAGACCCCGCCGCTGGCCGTCGATGGCCGCCGCCACGCCGCCGCAGCCATAGTGGCCGACGACCATGATATGCTTGACCTTCAGCACCTCGACCGCGAACTGCAGCACCGACAGATAGTTGGCGTCCTGCGGCGGGGCGAGGTTGGCGACGTTGCGGTGGACGAACAGTTCGCCCGGGTCGAGGCCGACGATTTCGTTGGCCGGCACGCGGCTGTCGCTACAGCCGATCCACAGATATTCCGGCGTCTGCTGGCCTTCCAGGCGCTTGAAGAAGTCGGGATCGACCTGGGTCTTGCGTTGCGACCAGACGGCGTTGTTGGCTTTCAGATCCTCAAGCATCTAACGCTCCGGCTGGTGGTCGGGGTGGGCGGCCGCGATGGCCGGATGCCGGGCCGCGCGGGCGGCGGCGGCGGCGATCGCCGGGAACGGCGACAGGTCGACCTTGAATCGGTTCGCGTTGAAAACCTGCGGCACCAGAAGGCAGTCGACCAGGCTTGGCGCGTCGCCGAACGCAAAGGAGCCGGCGTGCTGGGCGACCATGGGCTCGAGCGCGCGAAAGCCGTCGCCGATCCAGCGCGCGACCCAGGCGTCGCGTTCTGTCTCGCCGATGTTCATCGCCGTCAGCTGGCGCAGCACGCGCAGATTGTTCAGCGGGTGGATGTCGCAGGCGATGATCTCGGCCATGCCGCGCGCGATGGCCCGTTCGTAGGGTGTGGTCGGCAGGAGGGCCGGTTCGGGAAGGGTCTCGTCCAGCCATTCCAGGATGGCCAGGCTCTGGGTCAGCGGACGGCCGTCGACCATCAGGGTCGGGACCAGGCCCTGGCCGTTCAGCGCCCGATAGTCCTCGGCGTGATGGGCGTTGGCGACCAGATCGACCGGACGGATCTCGTAGGGAACGCCCTTCAGATTCAGGCCGATGCGGACCCGATAGGGCGCGCTGGCGCGCTTGGCGCTGTGCAGGACAAGCTTCATGGGATGGCCCTTTAGACCAGGGTGAATTCCAGGCGGCCCACGCCCTCGACCTCGCCCACGATCCGGTCGCCGCGCGCGATCGCGCCGACGCCCTCGGGCGTGCCGGTGAAGATCAGGTCGCCGGCGGCCAGGGTCCACAGCTGGCTGGCCTTGGCGATCACCTCGCCGATGCTCCAGATCATGTCGCCCACCTGGCCGCGCTGGCGTTCTTCGCCGTTGACCGACAGGGTGACGGCGGCCTCGGCGGCGGGGGCGTCCATCACGCGAATGGCGCTGATCGGGGCGCTTTGGTCGAAGGCCTTGCCGGCTTCCCACGGCTGGCCCTTGGCCTTGGCCGCGCCTTGCAGGTCGCGACGCGTGAGGTCGACGCCGACCGCGTAGCCGAACACGCCGGCCAGGGCCTCGTCGACCGACAGGTCGGCGCCGCCGCTCTTCAGCGCCACCACCAGTTCGATCTCGTGATGCAGGTCGCTGGTGGCCGGCGGATAGGTGATCTTGTCCTTCAGCGGCGCGATGGTGTCGGCCGGCTTGGCGAAGAAGAAGGGCGGGTCGCGCTCGTCGCCGCCCATCTCGCGCCGGTGGGCGGCGTAGTTGCGGCCGACGCACAGGATGCGGCGGACAGGAAAGACGGCGTCCGATCCCTCCACCGGGACCGTCGGGATGGCGTGCGGGGGGAAGGCGTAGGACGTCATGGCGCTGGGTTTAGACCCAAACCGCGCTCGCCAAAACCCCTCTCGAACGACGACCGAGTCGGTCGCGGCTTAGAAATACCGTGGTCGAAGAGAGCCGATAAACGTTCTTTCACTTGCCCGGGCCGTCGTGCTCGGGCCATGACAGTTGGGGGGCTGGCGAGCTTAACCGGGGGCTTAAGGACGCACATGCTGATCATCGAGAATCTGACGCACGTCTACGGCAACGGGGTTCGCGCCCTGGACGAGGTGAGCTTGACGATTCCGCGCGGCATGTACGGTCTGCTGGGTCCCAACGGAGCCGGCAAGTCCACCTTGATGCGCACCATCGCCACGCTGCAGGCCCCGACCTCCGGCCACATCCGGTTCGGCGACATCGACGTGCTGAAGACGCCGGAGCTGCTGCGCCGCACCTTGGGCTATCTGCCGCAGGACTTCGGCGTCTATCCGCGCGTGTCGGCCTACGACATGCTCGACCACATGGCCGTGCTGAAGGGGATCGCCGGCGCCAAGGAACGCAAGGACACGGTCGAAAGCCTGCTGAACCAGGTCAATCTGTGGACCGTGCGCAAGAAGGCCATCGCCGGCTTCTCGGGCGGGATGCGCCAGCGCTTCGGCATCGCCCAGGCTCTGATCGGCGACCCGCGCCTGATCATCGTCGACGAGCCCACCGCCGGCCTCGATCCCGAGGAGCGTAACCGCTTTCTGAACCTGCTGGCCGAGATCGGCGAGAACGTGGTGGTGATCCTGTCGACCCACATCGTCGAGGACGTCTCCGACCTCTGCCCGGCCATGGCGATCATCTGCGAGGGACGCATCGTCAAGGACGGCGCGCCCGGCGACCTGGTGCGCCAGCTGAAGGGGCGCATCTGGAAGAAGACCATCGACAAGGCCGAGCTCGAGGCCGCGAAGGCCCGTCACCAGGTGATCTCGACCCGCCTGCTGGCCGGTCGCACGGTCATCCACGTCGAATCCGATCAAGATCCCGGCGACGGTTTCGCGCCGGTCGAGGGCGGGCTCGAGGACGTCTATTTCTCGACCCTGTCGTCCACCCGCCGGGCGGCCTGACGGGGGAGCGGGCCGATGTTTCGCAAGATCGCGGGGTTCGAATTCCGCTACCAGCTGAAGTCGCCCGTGTTCTGGGTGGTGGCGGTCCTCTTCTTTCTGATGGCCTTCGCCGCGACGACCTGGAGCAATTTTCATATCGGCCTCAATCCCAGCGACCATCGCAACGGCCCCTACGCGCTGGCCAGAAGCCATCTGACCTTCTCGATCCTCTACATGTTCGTGACCACGGCCTTCGTGGCCAATGTCGTGATCCGCGACGACGAGACGGGTTTCGGGCCGATCTTGCGGTCGACCCGGATCAGCAAGTTCGACTATCTGTACGGTCGCTTCGCGGGCGCCTTCCTGGCGGTGGCGAGCTCTTTCCTGGTCGTGCCTTTCGCCATCTGGCTGGGCTCTCACATGTGGTGGGTCGACCGCGAAACGTTGGGGCCCAACGCGCTCCACGCCTACCTTTTCTCCTACGTGGTCCTGGCGTTGCCGTCGTTGCTGCTGACCTCGTCGATGTTCTTCGCCCTGGCGACCATCACGCGCTCGATGATGTGGACCTATGTCGGCGTCATCGGCTTCATGGTCCTCTGGATCATCGCCAACATCGCGCTGGACCGGCCGGAATTCGAAAAGATCGCCGCGGCGTGGGAGCCGCTGGGCACGGCCGCCTATGGCTTGGCCGCCAAGTACTGGACGGCGAGCGAACGCAACAGCCTCACCCCGGCGCTGGCCGGGAGCTTTCTGTTCAACCGCCTCTTTGTCCTCGCCCTGTCGATCGGTTGCCTGGCGGCGGCCTATGGTCTGTTCCGCTTCCAATCGGCCGAGATGTCGGGGCGCCGCAAGATCCGGAAGACCAGCGCCACGGAGGCCGCCTCCGCCCCGCCGGCGCTCGGAGGCGAACCGCCGAAGCCGCGGTTCGACCGCGCCACGGCCTGGGCTCAGCTTGTGGTCCGCACGCGGCTGGACATGGGCCAGGTCTTCAAGAGCCCCGCCTATTTCGTGCTGTTGTTTCTGGGCTTGGCGAACGCGATGGGCGCCTTGTGGTTCGCGACGGACGCGGACCGCTATGGCGGCGTTGTCTATCCGGTCACGCGCGTGCTGCTGAACCCGCTGCTGGGGTCGTTCGGCCTGATCCCGATGATCATCGCCATCTACTATTCCGGGGAGTTGGTCTGGCGGGAGCGCGAGAGGAAGACCCACGAGATCATCGACGCCACGCCCGTGCCCGACTGGGCCTTCGTCGCCCCCAAGACCCTGGCCATCGCCCTGGTCCTGATCTCGACCCTGCTGGTCAGCGTGGTCGCCGCCGCGCTCAGCCAGGCCTTCCACGGCTATTTCCACTTCGAGCTCGACAAATACCTGCTGTGGTACGTGCTGCCGCAGGCCGCGGACTTCATTCTGGTCGCTATTCTGGCGGTGTTCCTGCAGTCGATCAGCCCGCACAAGTTCGTCGGCTGGGGTCTGATGGTCGTCTACATCGTCAGCACCATCACCCTCTCCAGCGTCGGCTTCGAGTCCAAGCTCTACAACTATGGCTCGACGACCGAGACGCCGTTCTCGGACATGAACGGGCTGGGTAACTTCTGGATCGGGGCTTGGTGGCTGCGCGCCTACTGGACCGCCTTCGCGACGGTGCTGCTGGTGCTGGCCTACGGCCTGTGGCGGCGCGGGACGGAGACCCGGCTGCTGCCGCGCCTGATCCGTCTGCCGCGTCGGCTGGCCGGCGGCGCCGGCGTGCTGATGGGACTGGCCCTGGTCGCCTTCGTCGGCCTGGGCGGGTTCATCTATCTGAACACCAATGTCTGGAACGCCTACCGGACCAAGATCGACAACGAACAATGGCAGGCCGACTACGAAAAGACCCTGCTGCCGTTCGAGAACACGCCCCAGCCCAAGATCGTGGCCATGACGCTGGAGGTCGACCTGCGCCCACACGCGCCGCGCGTCGAGACCAAGGGCGCCTATGTCATCGAGAACAAGACCGACGCGCCGCTGAAGGAGATCCATGTCCGCTTCGATCGCGACCTGAAGGTCAAGGGCCTGTCGATCGAGGGCGCGCGGCCCAAGAAGACCTATGAGCGCTTCAACTACCGCATCTTCGCCTTCGACACCCCGATGCGGCCAGGCGAGCGGCGCAAGATGAGCTTCATCACCGTGCGGGCCCAGCGCGGCTTCCCCAATAGCGACCCAGAGACGCGGGTGGTCGACAACGGCACCTTCGTCAACAACATGGAGATCGCGCCGATCCTGGGCATGTCGCGCGAGGGCCTGCTGCAGGACCGCGCCAAGCGCCGCAAGTACGGCCTGCCGCCCGAGCAGCGGATGGCCAAGCTGGGCGACGTCGCCTCGCTGCAATTCAACGGCCTGCGCAAGGACGCCGACTTCGTCACGTCCGACATCACCGTCACCACCGAGGCCGACCAGACGCCGGTGGCGCCGGGATACAAGGTCTCGGACATCGTCAAGAACGGCCGCCGCACGGCGCGCTTCGTTACCGATGCGCCGATCCTGCCCTTCGTCTCGATCCAGTCGGCCCGCTACCAGGTGGCGCGCGAGGCGTACAAGGGCGTCGATCTGGCCGTCTACTACGACGCCCAGCACCCTTGGAACGTCGACCGGATGAAGGCGGCGATGAAGCGGTCGCTGGACTACGATCAGGCCAATTTCGGGCCCTACCAGTTCCGCCAGCTACGGATTCAGGAGTTCCCCGACTACGCCCGGTTCGCCCAGTCGTTCGCCAACACCATTCCGTGGTCGGAGGGTTTGTTCTTCATCTCCGACTACCGCGATCCGACCAAGATCGACATGGTCACCTATGTCGGCGCCCACGAGATCGGCCATCAGTGGTGGGCGCACCAGGTGATCGGCGCCGACCAGCAGGGCGGGTCGATGCTGAGCGAGACCTTCGCCCAGTACTCGGCCCTGATGGTGATGAAGCACACCTATGGCGAGGACCAGATCCGCAAGTTCCTGAAGTTCGAGCTGGACAGCTACCTGCGGTCACGCGGCGGCGATCCGATCGACGAGCAGCCCTTGGCCAGGGTCGAAAACCAGCCCTACATCTATTACCGCAAGGGCTCGCTGGTCATGTACCGCCTGCAGGCCGAGATTGGAGAAGAGGCCGTCAACCGGGCCCTGCGCGGGCTGATCGCCAAGTACGGTTTCAAGGGCGCGCCCTATCCCAACGCCAACGACTTCCTAACGCTGCTGCGCGCCGAGGCGCCGGCCGACAAGCAGGCCCTGATCACCGACCTGTTCGAGAAGATCACGCTCTATGACCTGCAGGCTCAGAGCGCCTCGGTGAAGAAGCGGACCGACGGCAAGTACGAGGTCAGGCTGATCGTCAACGCCCAGAAGAAGTACGCCGACGGGAAGGGCAAGGAGACAGCCGCGCCGCTGGACGAGACCATGGACATCGGCCTGTTCACGGCCAAGCCGGGCGACAAGGGCTTCTCGGCCAGGGACGTGGTTCTCTACGAGCGGCGGCCTGTCCGGTCGGGCGTCCAGACCTTCACCTTCGTGACGGACCGGGCGCCGAGCTTCGCGGGGATTGATCCCTACAACACGGTGATCGACCGCAACGGCGACGACAACACGATCAAGGTGGGCCATTGAGTGAGGTCCCGAGCCTTGGGGCGGAAGAGGCTGCGTTCGACGCTTTCCCGCACGGACGCAAGCCGGGCGACCTCCATGCGGAGGCCGCCCTTCTGAAGCTGGGCCGCCGCATCGCGACGGCCGATATTTGGTTGTGGACCGAAGGTCGAGAGCGTCCCGCCGCCAAGACGATGGTCGCCGACGCCCTTCCCTGAAGTCCAGCCGGCATTACGGCTTCGGCGCGGCCTTCTCGTCGGCCTTGGCCTGAGCCTTGTCTGCCTTTTCCTGAGCCTTGGCCACGTCCTCGCCGGTGCCGAAGCCCTTCTTCAGGCCCTTGGCCATTTCGAGGTGCTTCTGGACCTTCGGCGCGGTGTCGGCGGCGAAGGTCTTCAGGGCGGGCGTGTCGCCGTCCTGAGCGTAGCGTTGCAGCAGGTTCAGGGCCGACTGGTGGGCGTCGACCATGTCGTCGGCGTACTTCTTGTCGAAGTCCTTGGCGTCGGCCTTGGTCAGGTCATCCAGCTTGTCCTGCATGTCTTTCGACAGCGCGGTCGGCGGCGTGATCGACGCGCCCGAGGTCTTGATGGCGGCCATCAGGCCGTCGCTGGTGGCCGTATGGGCCTTGACCATCTCGGCGGCGAACTTCTTGACCGACGGGTTGGTCGAGCGCGAGCCGGCCAGCTTGCCGGCCTGGATCTCGAACATGTCGCTGTCGGCGGCCTTGGCGACGAAGACGTCGGCCTTGGTCTCGTCCGACGGGGTCGGAACGGTGGCGGCGGGATTGGCGTCCGGCGTCGCGGCTTGCTCGGCGGGCGTGGCCGCGCCCTTGGTTTCGTCGGACTTCTGGCCGCAGGCGGCCAAGCTCAGCGCGGCCACGGCGGCGGTCGCGAGAATCAGGTGACGGGTCATGGCTCTCTGTCTTTCCCTAGAGTTCTTTTTGTATTGAGGGGTAAGGCTTCGGCGCCGCGGTTCGCCGTACGCTGAAGAAACATCACGGACCCGTGAACGGTTCCTGGCCCAGGGGGATAAATTCGAATGACCCAGGAAAATTCAGGCGGCCCTCTGGCGGGCCTGCGGGTGATCGAGATGGGCTCGCTGATCGCGGGCCCGTTCTGCGGCCAGGTCCTGGGCGACTTCGGCGCCGAGGTGATCAAGCTGGAGGACCCCAAGGTCGGCGACCCGATGCGGCAGTGGGGGCGCTCCAAGCCCAAGGGGCTTTCGCCCTGGTGGCCGGTGATCGGCCGCAACAAGAAGTCCGTGACCGTCGACCTGCGCACCGAAGAGGGCCGCGACATCGCCCGCGCTCTGATCGCCAAGGCCGACGTCGTGGTCGAGAACTTCCGCCCCGGCACGCTGGAGAAATGGGGCATGGGCTACGAGGCCCTGGCCAAGACCAACCCTGGCCTGGTGATGGCCCGGGTCTCGGGCTTCGGCCAGACGGGGCCCTATTCAAAGCGCGCCGGCTACGCCCTGGTCGGCGAGGCCATGGGGGGCCTTCGCCACATCACCGGCGAGCCCGACCGCAATCCGGCGCGGGCCGGGATCTCGATCGGCGACAGCCTGTCGGGCCTGAACGCCGCCTTGGGCGTGATGATGGCGCTGCACGCCCGACAGCGCACCGGCCAGGGTCAGGTGGTCGACGCGGCCATCTATGAGAGCGTGCTGACGGTGATGGAGAACCTGATCACCGAGTACGACCTGACCGGCTATGTCCGCGAGCGCTCGGGCGCGGTGCTGCCCGGCATCGCGCCGTCGAATGTCTATCCGACCAAGTCGGGCGAGCTCGTCCTGATCGGCGCCAATCAGGACACCCTGTTCAAGCGGCTCTGCGACCTGATGGGCCGGCCCGATCTGGCCGAGGACGTCCGCTATCGCGACCATGCCGCCCGAGGCGCTCACCAGGCCGAACTGGACGCGCGCATCGCCGCTTGGACCGCCGACCAGGACATCGAGGACCTGCTGCCCAAGCTGGAAGCCGCAGGTCTGGCCACGGGTCGCATCTATCGCGCGCCGGACATGCTGAAGGACCCGCAGTTCGCCGCCCGCCAGTCGATCGTCAGCGTGGCCCATCCGGTGTTCGGGGCGATCAAGATGCAGAACGCCTTCCCCCGGCTGACGCGGACGCCGGGCGGCGTGCGCTGGCCCGGTCCGACGCTGGGCGAGCACACCGACGCGGTCCTGGCCGAAGCCGGCCTCGACGTCGAGGCGATCGCGGGACTGCGGTCGCGGGGCGTGATCTAGCCGGACGGGACGAGCTTCCCTAAAAGCTGGGCCATGTCCGCGTCCCGCGCCCGCTTCCTGCCCTACGCCGCCCTGTTGGGCTCGATCGTGACGCTGTGCGTCGGCACGTCGTTCGCCAAGAGCCTGTTCCCGCTGGCTGGCGCGCAGGGCGTCTCAGCTTACCGCGTCGGGTTCGCGGCCCTGATCCTGTTGCTCGTTTGGCGACCCTGGCGCCACCCGATCTCGCGCGAGGACCTCAAGAAGGTCGCGGCCTATGGCGCGGTGGTCGGGCTGATGAACCTGACCTTCTACATGGCCATCCGCACCATTCCGCTGGGCCTGGCCATCGCCATCGAGTTCATGGGCCCGCTCCTGGTCGCCGTGGCCCATTCGCGCCGGTTGATCCATTTCGTTTGGATTGGCCTGGCCGTGCTGGGCCTGGCCCTGCTGCTGCCGATCGATCCGGGCGCGACGCGGCTGGATCCCGCGGGCGTCGCCTTCGCCTGCGTCGCGGCGGTGATGTGGGCGTTCTATATCCTGCTGGGCAAGCGGGTCGGACATCTGCACGCCGGCCGCACCGTGGCCTTGGGCATGAGCACGGCGGCCCTGATCGTCGTGCCGATCGGCTTGGTCTCCGCCGGCGCGCACCTGTTCCACCCCAGGCTGGCGGCGCTGGGCCTGCTGGTCGCCCTGCTGTCCAGCGCCATCCCCTATTCGCTGGAAATGGTCGCCCTGCAGGGCATCCCCAAGCGCAGCTTTGGCGTCATGCTGAGCGTCGAGCCGGCGGTCGGCGCCCTGGCGGGCCTGGCGATCCTCGGCGAGCGGCTGGTCCTGACCCAGTGGCTGGCCATCGCCGCCATCGTGGCGGCCTCGGTCGGGACCATCCTGACCACGCCGCCGGAGGCGGGGCCGGAGGAGCTGGCGCCGTAGCGCGCGTTAGGTCTGAGTGTGAGCGGCTTGACCGCTCGAACGCGCTCTGAACCTCTGACTCCAGAGCTTGTCGAAGGACGAGGTCGCGGGCTCTCAGCCGCCTCGCGCCACGAACCAGCCGTTACGGAAGCTCTGGTCGGCCTTGCCATACAGAAACGGCGCGCCGTCCGGCTGGGTGAAGGTCCCGCCGGCGGCGACCAGCACCGCGTGACCCGCCGCGGTGTCCCATTCCGAGGTCGGGCCGTGGCGCGGATAGATGTCGGCCGAGCCCTCGGCGATGCGACACATCTTGATCGAGCTGTCCATCGGCGCGCGCAGGTCGAAGCCGTACTGGGCGGCCAGTTCCGCGGCCTTTTCCTCGCGCATGGTGTGGCTGACCAGACCCAGCGCCTGGCCCTTGGGCCAGGGGCGAACATGGGTTCGTGTCTCGGCGCCGTCGACGCCGTCGCGCTTCATCGCGCCCTGGGCGGTGGTGAACCACACCTCGCCCGTGGCCGGGGCGCAGACCGCGCCGGCCACCGGAACGCCGTCCTGGATCAAGCCGATATTGACCGTGAAGTTCGGGTCGCCGCGCACGAAGGCCTTGGTGCCGTCGACCGGATCGACCAGGAAGAAGCGCGGGCCGATGGCGTCCGGCGTTCCAAACTCGCTGGCGTGCTCCTCGGAGACCACCGGCACGTCCGGCCACAGCGTCGCCAGACGGTCGAGGATCAGGCGCTCGCCGGCGCGGTCGGCCTCGGTGACCGGGCTTTCGTCGGCCTTCTGGGCCACGGCCAGCTCGGTCCGCCAGAACGGCAGGATGACCAGGGCGGCCTCTTCGGTGATCGTGGCCAGGGCGCGGCCCCAGTCGGCGAGGGTCTCGCTGCTCATTGTCATCCCCGGGGGTCGTCGCCGACGAAGACCAGACGGACGCGCGTCGCGTCGATCGTCTGCTTGCCGGCCTCTTCGAAATTCACCGTCACGCGATGACCGATCACGGACTGAACCTGGCCCAGACCCCAATCGGGCTGGCCGGGATGGCGCACCAGGACGCCGGGCTCTAGAAAAGGATCGATCACGGATGCGTTCCTAGGGCTTGTCCGGTCTGGATGAAATCTGGAACGGACCAAACGGGCTCGATTTTTTCTCCGAAGGTCGATAGCCGGTCAGCCGAGATCCGCCTTCGGCCGACGGCTTTTCGGGGACAGCCCCGTTTGCCAAAGCCTCAAATCACGACAAAGTTCGCCGCCATGACCGACCCTGTCTCCGAGACCGCCCCCGCGAGCCCGGCCCCCGCCGCCCCTGAAACGGACGTCCAGGGCCCCGACTTCGCCGCCATGCTGGCCGCGCGCCTTTGCCACGACTTCATCAGTCCGGCCAGCGCCATCGTCTCGGGCCTCGACCTGCTGGAGGATCCGGCGGCGCAGGACATGCGCGACGACGCCATGAACCTGATCGCTTCGTCGGCCCGCAAGCTGGCCGACCTGCTGCAGTTCACGCGCGTGGCGTTCGGCGCATCGGCCTCGGCCGAGAACTTCGACTCGCGCGAGCTGGAAAAGCTGGCCCAGGGCGTGTTCGCCCACGTGCGGCCGACCCTGGACTGGCAGATCGAGCCGCAGGCGATGAACAAGCCCGCCTCGCGAGCCATTCTCAACATCGCCCAGATCGCCGCCAGCGCCCTTCCGGCCGGCGGCGTGGCGACGCTGAAGGGCGTGGCCGCCGACGGTCGCTTCTCGATCATCGCCGACGCCGTTGGCCCCCGGGCGCGCCTGCGTCCCGAGGTGCTGGCCGGGCTGAAGGGCCAGCCCCTGGCCGAGGGCCTGGGCGGTCCCTGGGTGCAGGCGGCCTATCTGAACGCCCTGGTCCGCGCCGCGGGCGGACAGATCGCTGTCGAGGTGGGCGAGGAACGCGCCAGCATCGCCGCCTGGGTTCCGGCCGCCTGAACGTAAAAATGTGTTCGCCGCGACTCGATTCGGGTTCGGCAAACCGCTCCTTAACCAGACGCCTTCCAGGATAGCGGCCTGATTTGGAGCGCGCCGTGAAGACCTGTCTGGTGGTCGACGACAGCCGGGTGATCCGAAAGGTCGCCCGCCGAGTCCTCGAGGACATCGGCTTCGAGATCGCCGAGGCCGCCGATGGCATGGAGGCCTTGGCGTGGTGTCGCGCGGCCATGCCCGACGCCGTGCTGCTGGATTGGAACATGCCGGTGATGAACGGCATCGAGTTCCTGCGTCAGCTCCGCGGCGAGCCCGGCGGCGACGCGCCCAAGGTCGTCTTCTGCACGGTCGAAAACAGCGTCGATCATATCCGCGCCGCCCTTGAGGCCGGAGCCGACGAATACATCATGAAGCCGTTCGACGGCGACATCATCCAGGCGAAGTTCGCCGAGGCGGGCCTGCTGTGAGCCCCGAGGACATGGACCTGCTGGCGGCCCTGGGCCGGGCCCGCGCCGGCGCGAGGGTCGAGACCGAGAAGGCGTATCTGGTCGAGAGCCGTCTGGCGCCGCTGGCCCGGCGCGAAGGCTACGATTCCATCGACGCCCTGATCGCGGCCCTGCGCGCCAAGCGCGAGGAGCGACTGATCTGGGCGGTGGTCGAGGCGCTGTGCCGGGGCGACACTACTTTCTTCCGGGGCCGCGAGGCCTTCGCCCAGTTGCGCGACGAGGTGCTCCCGGCCTTGTCCCTGCGCCGCCGCGACACGCCGATCCGTATCTGGAGCGCCGCCTGCGCGACCGGCCAGGAAGTCTATTCGCTGGCCATGGCCGCCGTCGAGGCCAAGGGCCTGGCGACCGGGACGCGATTCGAGTTCTTCGGATCGGACCTGTCGGAACGGGCGCTGGAGAAGGCCCAGGCCGGCATCTACACCCAGTTCGAGGTCCAGCGCGGCCTGCCGATCCGGATGCTGGTCAAGTATTTCGAGAACCAGGACGACACCTGGGCGATCTCGCCGCGCATCCGGCAGATGGTGCGCTGGAAGCGGATAAATCTGCTGGCCGACCTGTCGGCCATGGGCCGGTTCGATGTCATTCTGCTGAAGGGCGTGCTGCGCGGCATGGACGCGTCCCTGCGGAGCAAGGTGGTCGAATCGCTTACCGCCCTGCTGCCGCCCGACGGCGTGTTGGTGGTGGACGCCGAGGACGACCTCTCCGAATTCGAGGATCTGCTGACCGCCGCGCCGGGCCGCGCTGGCGTCTATCTGCGCGACCCGTCCGTGCGTCCGGCCGTCGCGGCCTAGAGCATCGCGCGGAAGAGCAGGTCGCGCGATTCCCGTATCGCGCTTCCCTAGTGAAAACGCCCGCCGACTGAAACCGGCGGGCGTTTCGCTTAGGGCCTAGAGCCCTTTCCGATCCCGGAGGATCGAAGCGCCCTAGGGCCTGTCCGCTTCAAATGGAATCGTTTGAAGCGGATAAACAGGCCCTAGAGTCAGATATTTAGAGCGCGTTCGAGCGGTCTAACCGCTCACACTTAAACCTAACGCGCTCTAGTTATTGTTCTTGACGTCCTTGGCCGTGTCGGTGACGGCGCGGCCGGCCGACGACACATCCTTGCCCGCGCCCTCAACGGTGTTGCAGGCGGCCACCGACAGGCTGGCGGCGAGGGCGGCGAGGATCACGAGTTTGCGCATGGTCTTCTCCGTTGTTCGCCCCGGGAAGGAAACGGGTTGGGGCGGCGATAGCGTGCCCGGAGAGAACGTCACCGGCGAAGCTAGGTTCCGGGCGCCATGACCTGGGGCGTGGGGAAGACGAGACGGACGGTCAGACCGCGTGGGTCGCGGGTCTCGAACGTCACCTTGCCGCGCAGCTGGCGGGCGAAAGCGGTCATCAGCGTGCGGCCCACGCCGCCGCCCAGACTTTCGGCCGCGCCGGGGCCGTCGTCGCCGATCGACAGTTCGGCCTCTTCTCCGCGCACGTGGAAGCCGACCTCCAGCGTGCCGCCCTGGGGGCCGAACGCGTGTTTTTGGGCGTTGGTGATCGCTTCGACCGCGAAGAGGGCGATCGGCGCCAGGCGGTCGGGGTCGATGACCAGCGGGTCGGCGTGCACCTCGGTGCGGACCAGGGCGGTCGACGTCATGTCGTTGGCCAGCAGCTGAGCGGTCAGCTCCTCGAGGAACGGCCGCAGGTCCACCCGCTTCAGATCCGGGCCTTGGTAGAGGGCGCGGTAGATCTGGGCCAGGGCGGTGATCCGCTGACGGGTGTCGTTCATCGCCGCCTTGGCGGCCGGATCGGCCAGAGCCCGCTGCTGCATGTTCAGCAGCGAGGTGATGATCTGGAGATTGTTCTTCACCCGGTGATGGATCTCGCGCATCAGCGCGTCCTTCTCGGCCAGGCTGTCCATCAGCGAGGCGTCGCGGGCGACGATGGCGCCGGCCATGGCGTCCAGTGTGGCGGCCAGCTCGCGGATCTCTGGCGGCGCGCGTTCGGCCTGCAGCGGGCGCACGGTGAAGCGGCCCCGGGCATAGATGGCCGCCACGCGCTGCAGATAGACGATCCAGCGGATCACCCCGCGCTCGGCCGCGTACCAGACGGCGGCCAGGCCCAGCACGAACGCCAGCAGCGGTAGCAGCAAGCGTGATATCGGATTGATCCAAGCCCAGGAGAGCAGGCCCGGCGCCGGCGCCGACAGCAGGACGAAGACGTCGTTGTTGACCAGCGGCGCGACCGAATAGCTGCGGGGGCGGCCCTGGGCGTCGGGACCGTTCCAGATCGCCGCGCCTCGCTTGACCGCGACGTCGCGCCAGCCGCGCGGCGGCGCGCCGAAGGCTTGGGGCTGGGTGGCGGCGAAGATCTGGTCGTGCGAATCGACCAGGGCGACCTCGGCCCCCTGCGGCAGGAAGCGGTTGGCGGTTTCCAGCTTGAGGCCTTGCAGAGTCAGCACCGCGGCCATCGCGCCCTCGAACTGGTCCGGGGGGCCGGCGCGGATAGCGGCCAGCACGGCCGGTTCGTTGGCATAGGCCGCGCCTGGCGCGCTGGCCACGACCATCGCCTGGCCGCCGCGCAGGGCCTGGAACCAGGGACGGGCGCCGCGCTGCACGTCCAGCGGCGTGGTGGCGGCCGCGCAGGCTACGCGCCCATGGGCGTCGAAGCGGATCAGGTTGGCGTAGCCGGGCAGTCGGGCGCGCACGTCGGCCAGACGCTGGGCGCACTCCAGGCCCACCGAGCCCGGGCCTAGGGTCTGCAGCAGCACGCCGGCGGCCTCTATGCGCGCGCGGGCGATCGCCGCGCTGCGGCCCGCGGCCAGTTCCAGGCTCTGACGTCGGGAATCGGCTTCGGCCCGAAAGGCGAAGATCGATTGCATGACGCCGAGCACCAGCACGGGCAGCAGGGCCACGCTCAGGGCGACGGCCAGGCGAACGCGAATGGACGTGATGGCGCGCGTGGCGCGGCCGGCCAGGGCGTTCACCGCAGGGAGCTCAGTCGCTCCGCGTCGGCCAGGATCGCGCGCATGGCGTCGCCGGCCGCGCCGCCGTCCCGATCATAGGTCCCCGCTTCGAGGATGGCCTGCAAGGCGCGACGCGCGCGGCTGACCCGGCTCTTCACCGTACCGACCGCGCAGCCGCAGATGTCGGCCGCTTCCTCGTAGGCGAAGCCGCCCGCGCCGACCAGGATCAAGGCTTCGCGCTGTTCGGCGGGCAGCATGGCCAGACCCAGGCGCAGCTCGTCCAGCGCCACGGGCGCCTCGGGGTCGTCGACCGCCACCAGGGTCCGCTCGGCGGCTTCCTGGTCCAGCTGGCTTTGCCGCCAGCTGCGGCGCTTTTCGGAATAGAACTGGTTGCGCAGGATCATGAAGGTCCAGGCCTTCATGTTGGTGCCCATCTGGAACGAGGCGCGGGCGTCCCACGCCTTCATCATCGCGTCCTGGGCGAGGTCGTCGGCGGCGGTCGGATCGCCGGTCAAGGTGCGGGCGAAAGCGCGGAGATGCGGGATCAGCGTGACCAGCTCCCGCTTGAAGGCGGCGTCGCGGGTCGCGTCCGGCGCGGAACGGCCGGGTTTGCCTTCGTTCATGCTCAACGTCCCCCCGCCGGAGGCTCGGCCTTGCGGAGGATGTCCAGAAATTCGTCGGGCACCGGCTCGTTGACGACCTCGTCGAACATCTGGCGCAGCTTCACCCCGATCGCCTGCTGGCGCAGACGGGCTTCGTCCAGCGCCGCGGCGCTCTTGCGTTTGTCTTCCATGGGTACGTGTTCGATCATGTCCTCGACGCCGTATGGCCTGTGCATCGGCGTCCGCCCCCTTTGGCCGAATGTCTTTCCGCCAGACGACAACGTGGTTTTCCGTGCAGGGTTCCCAAAGCTTGGGCATAGGATGTCAAAAATCCGCGAACAGCGGAACCTGTCGTGAAAGGGAACGTTATCTTGCTTCGACGGAACGGCGCAGCTTTGCCGTTCGTTAGGCTTGTTTTCGAAGACACCGCATCGGGAGGGGTCATGAGTCTTCTTGCTCGGCTGGCGCCGCATCTGCCCTATATTCGTCGCTACGCCCGCGCCCTGACCGGCGACCAAAGCACCGGCGATCACTATGTCCGCGTGGCCCTCGAAGCCTTGGCGGCGGGCGACCGGTCGCTCGACGATGACCTGTCGCCGCGCGTGGCGCTGTACCGGGTGTTTCACGCCATTTGGCTTAGCTCCGGCGCGCAGCTGGAGGCCCGTCGCGACGATGGCGTCTCCACCGGGTCCAGCGCGGGCGATGACGCCGCCCAGCGCCTGCTGCGCATCGCGCCGCGTTCGCGCCAGGCCTTCCTGCTGACCGCGCTCGAGGGCTTCACGCCGACCGAAGCTGCCCAGATCCTGGACTGCGACTTCGGCGAGGTCGAACGCCTGATCGCCGACGCCCAGGCCGAGATCGACGCCGAGCTGGCCACTGACGTGCTGATCATCGAGGACGAGCCGGTCATCGCCGCCGACATCGAGGCTCTCGTCCGCGAACTGGGTCATGACGTCACCGACATCGCCGCCACCCGAGGCGAGGCCGTCGACGCGGTCGCGCGCCGAACCCCGGGCCTGGTCCTCGCCGACATCCAGCTGGCCGACGGCTCGTCGGGCATCGACGCGGTCAAGGATATCCTGGGCCGGATGGACGTGCCGGTGATCTTCATCACCGCCTTCCCCGAGCGCCTGCTCACCGGCGAGCGTCCGGAACCGACCTTCCTGATCACCAAGCCGTTCCAACCGGAAACCGTGAAGGCCGCGATCGGCCAGGCGCTGTTCTTCCACCCGCGCCGGACCCGCAAGGCCGCTTAAGGCTGAGCAATAGAGAGATCCCGAAGAACGGCCTTCCGAGAGGGAGGCCGTTTTTCATTGGGTATCGATGATATTTATTGCGGCGTCTGCTTGGCGGGCTGCTGAGGCGTGTCATAGCGCTGAGCCTCGGCCGGCGTCTTGACGCCGTTATTGACCTCGACCGCGGCCAGGTCCTGGGCGCGGAAGCTCCAGGCGCCGAACAGGGCCAGGGCCGCCAGGATCGTCGAGATCACCAGCACCCAGAAGGCGTGGCGGCCCCAGCGGGCCTGACGGGCGCGCGTGGCGTTCAAGCGCGGGCCATGGGCGGAGGGGTGGATATCGGCGGGCATCTTCAGTTACCTCCAACAGCGAAGGCGGTCGCGCGCTGACTCATCGCGTGGTCGTGGAACACCCGCACCATGCCGGCGGAAGCGGCCACCGCCGTGATCACGGCCAGGGCCGTGACGCGCGCGCGCATCCTTCGCTGACGCTGCGTGAGCGTCGAAATGAAAACCAATCCGCCATGCTCGGCTTGATATATCCGGATCACGACGCTGCTCCCAACCCGGCGGACCGTTCGTCCGCCTGGGAAATCAACGTCTTGCGAAGTCCGCCGTTCCCTTTCGGCTTTGCCCGACGGGGTCCTGAGCGCGCCGCGAAAAAAATCGCGCCGGGCGGGAACCCGCCGAGCGCGACATCGTTTTATGGATGCGAAGGCGGCGACGCCCCCCCGACTTGAGGCTGGCGATAGCTGGCCTGCCGCCTTCGCACCCCCCTTTGTTGATGCGAACTCAGGCGGACCGGTCTCCGGCCCGCCTTTCTTCGTGGCGTTTCAGCTTCAGCGCGGCGCCAGGTCGAACAGAATGTCCGCGCGACGACGCAGCGGGGCCGCCGCGCCTGAAGCGGTCACCGCGCCCACGTCGCCCACCGCGTCGAGGTCGAAGTCGACCTTGCCGAACCCATTCTGGGCCAGAGCGGCGGACACGGTCTCGGCCCGCTTCCGGGACAGTTCCAGGCTCGCGTCCGCGCTTCCCTTGGCGTCGGCCAAGCCGATCACGCGCACCGATCGGACGACGCAGCCGCGCGCCTGATCGCGGGCGTTGGCCAGCACCAAGCGGGCCTCCGGCGTCAGGCTGGCCGACGCTTGGTCGAAATAGATCGACGACTTGAAGCCCGCGCATGGCGATGGCGCGGCGGCCACCGGCTTGGCGATGTGACGCCAGGGGCCTTGGGAGATCGCGCAGCCGCCCAAGGCCAGAAACGCGACGCTCGCCGCGATGGTCGTCGAAACCCTCATTCCAACCCTCCTCCTGTCAGCACCAAACACCTGCTTCGAAGCAAGCGCCAAAAAGGCGATCGGCGCGCGCCGATCGCCTTCGACCTTTGGAAGTCGATGCCGTCCGGCTTAATAGCGGGGCGCGCCGTCTTCCCAATAGTAACGACCGCTGCGGGAGTCGTAATAGTAATAACGGCCCGCGCGCTCGTCGTAATATTGGCGACGGTTCACCGAGTTCGAGCCGCAGCCGCCGTCTTCCTTGCAGCCCTTGATGGCGCCGGCCGTCCCGCCGATGGCGGCGCCGATCGCCGCGCCGGTGGCGGCGCTGCCGCTGCCCACATTGTTGCCAATCACGGCGCCGGCCAGGCCGCCCAGCACCGCGCCGCCGGCGGCGTTGCGCTCCACATTGCCGGTCGAGGTGCACGCCGACGCGAGCACACCCACGCCCATCAGGGCGATCATGGTCGTCTTCATCTTGGCTCTCCGTTCGAGCTTGTCCCTGCTAGCGCAAACGCATGACACCGTGGTTCCGTTTCGAAGGCGACCGTCGGGGCGCTAACAAGCGGAACCATGGGGCGCGGCGAGCCGTTGCCTTGCCGAATTTCTGTCGGAGGGAGCCCGCGTGCGCCGGATCGAGGTCGTCGCCAATATCGCCTCGGGCTCGGTGGGGCCCGACGCCCCGGAGCTCGCCGAACGGCTGCTGGCCGAACACGGGGTTTCGGGCGTTGTCCACGCGCCGGACCCCGAGGACCTGGTCGCGTGTCTGAAGCGGGTGATCGACGCCGCTCCCGACGCGGTGCTGGTGCTGGCCGGCGACGGCACGGCGCGCGCGGCGGCCGAGCTGGCCGGCCCCGAGGGTCCGCTGATCGCGCCCTTGCCCGGCGGCACCATGAACATGCTGCCCCATGCCCTCTATGGCCAAGGGTCGTGGCCGGAGGCCATGGCCGCCTGCCTGGAGCGTGGCGAGGCCCAATTCGTTTCGGGCGGCGAGATCGACGGACGGCTGTTCTTCGTCGCCGCCATCCTGGGCAGCCCGGCGCTGTGGGCCGACGCGCGCGAGGCCGCCCGGCGCGGACGTCTTGACCTGGCGCTGGCCCGGGCGCGCCGCGCCTTCCGGCGCGCCTTTTCCAGCCGTCTGCGCTTTTGCCTGGACAGTCGGCCCAAGGACCGGGCGGAAGCCCTGACCCTGATGTGCCCGCTGGTTTCCACCGCGTTGGACTCCGACGCCCGCGCGCTCGAGGCCGCCGCCCTGGACCCGTCCAGCGCGTTGGATGTCTTCCGGCTGGGGCTGGCGGCCGCGCGCGGTCAGTGGCGCCAGGACCCTTCGGTCAGCATGGGGCTGTGCCGAGCGGGCCGGGTCTGGGCCCGTGGCCGCATCCCGGCGATCCTAGACGGCGAGCCGGTCCGCCTGGGTTCGGAGGCGCAGATCCGCTTCCGTCCCAAGGCCTTCCGCGCCCTGGTCCCGCCGGCCGTCGAGGCGGCTGGATGAGGCTGGTCCAGGTCTCGGATATCCATTTCGGCGGCGAGAACCGGGAAGCGGTCGAGGCCGCTATCGGCCGCATCGCCGAGGCCGCGCCGGATCTTGTCGTCGTGGCGGGGGACCTGACGCTGGACGGCAAGGCCTCCGAATTCGACGCCGCCGCCGCCTGGCTGGCGCGCCTGCCCTGGCCCAGGCTGGTGGTCCCGGGAAATCACGACACGCCTTTTTTCGGGCCGGGCGAGCTTCTGGAACGCTTCACGCGGCCCTGGCGCCGGTTTTCGGACCGCTTCGGCGAGCCGGATGGCGCGGTTTGGCGCGCGCCCGGCGTCACCCTCGCGTCGCTGAACACCGCCCGCGCGGCCCAGGCGCGCTGGAATTGGTCGAAGGGCGCGGTGTCGCGCGGCCAGGTCCGCCGCGTGACCGAGGCGCTGTGCGCCGCGCCGGTCGGCGACCTGCGCGTGGTGGTCTGTCACCATCCGCTGATGGAGATCCTGGGCGGTCCGATGACGGCCCGGGTCCGGGGCGGCGTCGACGCGGCCAACCGCTTCGTCGAGGCCGGCGCGGACCTGATCCTGTCGGGCCATATCCACCTGCCGTTCGTCACCGCCATCCCGTTCGGCGACGGCAAGACCCAGGCCGTGGGCTCGGGCACGCTGTCGCTGCGCGAGCGTGGCGCGGCGCCAGGCTTCAACCTGATCGATATCGAGCCGGGCTGCGTGCGCGTGACGGCGCTGGCCTACGAGCGCGGCCGTTTTGAAGTCTGGCGCACCTGGGCTTGCGATCGGCGCTGAACGCGAAAGCGGCGCGACCCGGTCGGGATCGCGCCGCGCGATGGCGTCCGTTGGTATTGATCCGCTACGAGGCTCCGCGTCCCCGCACCAGGTGGCTGACTAGCGACACCAGGAACAGGATCAAGAAGACGTAGAACAGGATCTTGGCGATCCCGATCGCCGCGCCGGCGATGCCGGTGAAGCCCAGCACGGCGGCGATCAACGCGATCACCAGGAAGGTTACGGCCCAATTCAGCATCGGCGTCTCCGGTCTTGGCCCGGATCCTCGGGCGGTTGTCTGGAACGGGGCCCGGCGGCCTCGCTTCAGATCAACGCGCCCGATTCCGGTGCGTTCCGGAGAAGCCCAGCCTCCTATTCCGGGGCCGGATAGGCCCAGCCTTGCGCGCCCGACTTGGCGGCGGCGTACTGGCTGTCCGCCAGGGTCCAGTTGATCAGGTTGTCGAACACGGCTTCCAGGAAGCCCTTCCGCAGGTTCTGGTAGTCCAGATAGTAGGCGTGCTCCCAGACGTCGGCGACCGCCAGGGCGGTCACGCCGTGGGTGACGGGGCTGTCGGCGTCGTGGGTCGAGATGATCTTCAGGGCGCCCGAGGCGTCCGAGACCAGCCACACCCAGCCCGAGCCGAAGTGACCGATACCCTCGGCGACGAACTTTTCCTTCAGGCCGTCCAGGCCGCCGAAGGTCTGCTCGATCGCGGCGGCCAGCTCGGCGCCCGGCGCCGTCTTGGTCGGCGACAGGCCGTCCCAGAAGAAGGCGTGGTTCCAGGCCTGGGCGGCGTTGTTGAACACCTTGCCCGGACCCGCGTCCTTGATCACCGCTTCCAGCGAACCCTTGTCGTCGCCGTTGAGCAGGCCGTTCAGGGCCGTGACATAGGCGGCGTGGTGCTTGTCGTGGTGGAAGCGCAGGGTGTTGGCGGAGATCGTCGGCTCCAGCGCGTCATAGGCGTAGGGCAGGTCGGGCAGCTTGTACGTCATGTTCGCTCCATGGGAAGGCGTCCCCCACGGAAGACGGGACGCGCGGAAAGGCATCTAGAGGGCGGCGGTGAAAAGCGTAAGTCGTTCCGACGCCCGTCGCGCTCAACTTTTAGCGATAAATACCCTAGGAAACCTGGGGTTTCCGAGGCTTCGACGAGCGAACGCCGCCGAATGTCGGCGGCGTTCGGCGGTGGTTGACGGGCCTCAGCGTTGCGGCGGCTTGGGGTCCAGGAAGGCCTTGGCCAGGGTGGCGGTGAGGGTCGGGTTCTTCAGGGCGAAGACCCCGGCGGCCAGACCCAGACCGATCGACATCAGCGGGCGATCGCGGACGATTTCCACGATGCGGCCGGTCATGTCGAAGCCAGCTTGCGGCGGCGCCTGCTGTTGGTGGCGATGGCCCTCGACCTTGCGGGCGGCGACCATGCCGGCGATCGCCACGATCAGCGCGGCGATGGCGGCGACGATGGCCGCCGCGCCCGCCGGCGTGACCAGGGGGACCAGCACGGCATAGACCGCGAAGGCGGCGGAAACGACGCCGACCGCGGCGGCCGCGGCGATGGCCGCGGCCGCCGCCAGCGTCATGAGAGTCTTTTCGAAGATCACCGGTTGTTGCTGCGGCCGCCGGAGATCAGGAGACCGATCAGCACGCCCACGCCCAGACCGGCCAGGGTGGCGGTGATCGGACGCTCGCGCACGCGCTCGGAAACGTAGCGCTGGGCGTCTTCCAGCTGCTGACCGGCGGTGTCGGTATAGGTGCGGCTTTGAGCGCGCAGGGTTTCGAAGCCTTCCGCCACCGACTTCTCGACGCGCTTGGCGGCCTCGGTCAGCGACACGCGCGCCGCGTTCGCGGCTTCGGCGAAGCTGCGTTCGGCGTGATCGACCGCGTCCTGGGCGGCGTCCTTGGCCTTGTCGGCTTCGTTGGCGGCGGCATTCAGCGAATTGGCGGGCATGATGATCTCCTGTTCGCGACGCGACCGACCGGGGACGCTTTCACGAGGCGCCCCGTCAACGCCGAGCTTAGCGTCGCGGTTCCACGATACTCAAGGATGGCGAGCTTCACCACTGACGAATCGGCCGAATTGGGGAAGAATTCGAAGTCGCTCGCGCCAAACGCGAAGCGGGTCTAAGCTGGAATCATGCAGGACGCCCCTATCGTCAGCGACGATCTTCAGGAAGCCGACCGGCTCGGCGCCGTGAAGGCCCTGGGCGTGCTGGACGGTCCAGTCAACGATCCCCGTTTCATGCGCCTGGTCCGCTTGGCCGCGAGGCTCTTCGACGCGCCGAAGGCGGCCATCGCGCTGGTCGATGAACGCCGCGTCTGGCGCGTGGCCTCGATCGGCTACGCCAGCCCCGAAGCGCCCCGCCGGGGAGACTTGGCCGACCGTGTGGTGGTCACGGGGGCGCCCGCGGATCTTGCGTCGCCGATCCGCGACGACCAAGGCCGTGTGCTGGGCGCGGTGGTGGTCGAGGGGCCCGGCTTGCATGGTCCGGCCAGCGAGGAGGATCGCCAGGCCCTGGAGGATCTGGCGCATATGGCGGCGGAGGCCCTGCGAGCGAGCCGTCCCGACACGGCGCGAATGCTGCAGACCGAGCGGCTGAACCTGGCCATCGCCGCCGCTAGCCTGGGCGAGTTCGAGTGGGACTTCCGGCGCGATGTCGTCCGGGTCAGCCCCCGGCTGGCCAAGATCACCAATATCGCGCCCGGCGAGCTTCCGGCCGAGAAGGGCCAGACCCTGTATCGCCACCTGCATCCCGACGATCGGGAGCGGGTGCGCGAATCGGTGACCGCCCAACTGCGGGAGGCCGACCGCTACGACGTGGAATATCGCCGTCCACTGGATAACGGCGAGGAAATCTGGAACCGCGATTCGGGGGTCCTGCTCCGAGACGCCCAAGGCGAACCGACCTATCTGATCGGGATCGTCCAGGACATCACCGAGCGCAAGGGCCAGGAGACGCAGCGCGAAAGCCTGGTCGCCGAGCTGGATCACCGTATCAAGAACCTGCTGACCGTCGTCCAGTCGGTGGCGGCCCAGTCGGCGCGCAAGTCGGCCTCGCTGGACGTGTTCCTGAAGACCTTCGCCGCTCGGCTGAAGTCGATGAGCTCGGCCCACGATCTGCTCAGCGCCGCCCGCTGGCGGGGCGCGACCCTGGCCCGGATCGCGGCGGCCGAGCTGGGCGGCCTGGCGCCCACCCAGACCCGCTGGGACGGACCCGAGCTGTTCCTGACGCCCCGCGCCGCCGCCGCCCTGTCCCTGGCCCTGCACGAACTGGCGGTCAACGCCGTCCGCTATGGCTCGCTTTCGACCGAGAACGGCAAGGTCGAGGTGGTCTGGCGGCGCACCTCCGAGGGCGGGTTCGCCCTGGAGTGGCTGGAGACCGGCGGACCGCCGGCCACGGCGCCGACGACCAAGGGCTTCGGCGCCACCCTGATCGAGGATGTGGTCGGGCGCGAACTGGGCGGTTCGGCGCGGATCACCTACCGGTCGGCGGGCGTCACGGCCATGATCCAGGGCGCGGCCAGCGCCCTGGCCGACGGCCCGCCCGAGGAGCCGGTCAGCGCCGCGCCAGAACGCATCGTCGAGACCGTGGTCGCCGCCGACGAGACAATCCGTCCTGGCGCGATCGTCGGCCTGAAGGTGCTGATCGTCGAGGATTCCCTGTTGCTGGCCCTTGAACTTGAGGCCGGCCTCGAGGACGCGGGCGTCGAGGTGGTGGGCTGCGCGGCCGAGCTGGGCGAAGCGCTGTCGATGGTCGATCGGGATTTCGACGTCGCCGTGCTGGACGCCGATCTCAACGGCCAGTCCGTGGCTCCGGTCGCCGAGATCCTGCGCGGTCTTGGTAGGCCCTTCGTGTTCGCGACCGGATACGCCGACAAGGCCGCCCCGATGGGCTTCGACGCCCCGATCGTGCGCAAGCCCTACAACGTCCACCAGATCGCCCGCGCCGTCGCCGGGGTGACCGGAAGGGCCTGAGAGGGCGGTCCGGGAGGCGCTCGCGAGCGGTTGGCGCTGGATGCCGTCTGGCCCCCTCCGTTCCGCTTGGGAGGAGGAGGCCAGGGGCAGGCGCGCTTACTTCTTCACCCAGCCGCCATCCAGCGGCTTCCAGTACTGGCCGGGCGCCAGGCGGCTGTAGAGCTGCTTGGCGGTGGCCTGGCCGGCGGCTTCGGGCGTCACGCCGGTCTTGGCGGCGATGTCCCGATAGGCGGCGGCGCGGCCGGTGTTGATCTCGGCCACGGAGGCGCGCAGCCCAGCGTCGCCGCCGGCCACGATGCCCAGATAGCCGTCGGCCTGCTCGCCCACGGTTCCGGCCGCCTTGGCGGCGTCCACGGCGGCCTTGGCGGCGGCGGACTGGGCCAGGGCCAGATTGGCGCCGGCGGCGGTCATCGCCAGGCCCAGCGCCAGAACCGTCATCGTCTTGCGGATCATGTCGGTCCTCCTTCCTAGAACAGGTTCGGGTTCTGCTGGATCAGCGACTGGACTTCCTTGTCCAGCCGCACGCGCACGTCGGCGTCCAGCTTGGCGTAGATGTTGATCGGGTCGACCTTCACGCGGACGGTGGGCGTGCAGGCAGCCGCGCCGAGCGCTCCCGTCGCGAGAATGGCCATCAAGAGGGCGCGCTGTCTCATGCGTTGGTCTCCATTGCGAGTTCAGATTGACCGGTCACGGTTGAACCGGACCTGAACGAGTCTTGTCGGCGGCCGGCTCGGGCGCGAACGCGCGCCGCCAGGCCTCCAGAAGCTCTTCGAAGTTCAGCGACGTGTCGAGGGTCAGGTCCACCGGCGTCTTGGCGGGCAGGGCGATGCGCTTGTTGAACGCGCGGCCACGCAACAGGTCGAGGATCCCGACCCTGGCCTTCTCGGCCACCTTGGGGTCGTGCCGCCCCTTGATGTGGAAGATGATGGAAAGGCGGCCCTTGTCGGTGCTGTTCACGCCCGCCTCCAACTGGTCGAAGGCCAGATTCTCCATGGCCTGGTAGGCGAAGTCCTGAATGGCGTTGACCTGAGCCGGCGCGGCGGGCGGCGCGCCGGGGCTGTCGGCCGGGCTGGCGGCGACCCCGGTCAGGGCGGAGCGGGCGATCTCGACCCGGCCGGGCTGAATGGCGGTGATCTTGCCCTGCTGGAAGCGAAGCCCTTCTGGACCGAGCGTGAACGGCAGGCGACCGTCGACCAGGGCCTGGACCTTGACCTTCTCGGCCAGGGACGAGGCGGCGATCAGTTCGCCGAGATCCACGTGCTCGACGACGATCGCGCCGCTAATGCGCTTGCCGGGACCCAGGGGGACGTCGGTGGGCTCGATCGATACGCGGCCCTTGGCGGCCTCGAAGGTGGCCTTGGCGATGTGCAGCGAGTCCGCGTCCAGCTGGAACACCGACTCCACCGCCGTCAGCGGCACGATGGAGTCGATCTTGCTGATCTTCAGCGTCTGGCCCGGCGCGGTGGTCAGCGGGGCCAGGCTGTTGAAGTCGATCGCGCCGTCCAGCGTGGCGACGAAGCCGATCGGGCTGGTGAAGTCGATCTTGTCGGCCACCAGGCGGCCATGGCTGGTCGCGCCCCGGTCGCTCCAGGCGAAGACGCCGGTGAAGCGGGCGCGCCCCTGGGCGTCGCGGGCGAAGGCGGCCAGCGGCGACAGGTCGCCCGGCTGCGGCCCGCCCTTGGCGAAGGCGAGACGCGAGGCGTCGATGTCGGCCTGGCCCGCGCCCGTCGCCACCACGTGGCGCAGCCGGATCTCGCCCAGCGGGGCGGCGGTCGGCGTGGCGGCCTGGAAGGTTCCGCTCCAGACGCCGCCCGATAGCGTCAGGTCGCCCTTGGCCAGGATCGGGTTAAAGCGCCGCTCGGGGGCGGCGTCGGTCGCGGCGGCCCCGTCGATCCGCACGCGGGCGCGCTCGAAGCCGTGGCTCCCACCAAGCGTCGCTTCGCCCTTGACGTCGCGTAGCTGGACCTGAGCGACGGCCGACGCGCCCTCGCCGTGCTCGAAGCGCAGCGCCGCTGTCCAGCCGCCCGCGCTGGCCGTGACCAGCGGCGTCTTGACCGGACAGACCCTGGCCTTGAGGGCGGTGATCGGATTGTCGCCGAGACTGTAGCGCGTGGCGGTGACCGGCGCGCACGTCGCCGTGACCAGGGTGAAGCGGCCGCCGGCGACGCGCGCCTGGCCGTTGATCTGCCCGTCGACGCCTTGGATCGGCGGCAGGTCGAAGCCCTCGGTCGCGATCGACAGCGGCGAGGTGAAAATCCCGCCCCGGGCCCGCCAGTCGCTCGCCGTGACCTTGACCTTCGGCAGGCCCCCGCCGGCCAGGGAGGCTTCCAGCGCACCCCTGGCGCCCTCGGGGCCGGCGTCCAGCAGCA
>NZ_SZWJ01000044.1:0-34073 GCF_012184455.1 Caulobacter sp. SSI4214
CGACCCGCCAGAGCGACCCCGGCCGCGCCAGCGGCGACACCGGCCGCCCCCATCAAGGCGCCGCCGGCATTGAGCTGCGGCCCACCCGATATCAGCGCGCCCGCGATCGAGGGGATCTTCAGGGCCAGCATCATGAGGAAGACAGCAGCCAGTAGGAGGCCACACTCCTCGGGCACCGTAGGCTCGGGAGACAGCGTATAGGTGTTGAAGATATTGAGGCCGATGCCGAGAATGACGCCGAGCGCCATGAACTTCAGGCCAACAGAAACGACGTAGCCTATGGCTCTTTCCGCGAGGAACGAGGTCTGGGTCAGCACACCGAAAGGCACCGTCACAAACGCAATCAGTGTGACGAGGTGAAACTCGATGATCGTGATGGCGATCTCGATCGCCAGCACAATGAAGGCGAGCAGAATGCCGATGGCCGCCACCGCCGCCACGAGGATCATGTCGATATGCTGTAGCGCTCCGAACCCCGCATTCTGCGATGCGAGCTGACCGATATACTGGATGAGCCGAAGGAAGATTTTGAAGCCAGACTCGACCGAACGGGTCGGGGCGCTCATGAAATCGCCGATGCTCGCACCGCCACCGGCGCGCAGACCAAGCTGCCCGAACCCGGTGACGACGGTCACCGATAGGCTGTGCCAGTTCCCCACAAGCCAGGCGAAGAAGCCGACCAGCAAGATTTTCCGAACCAGCGGGCCGAGCACATTTTGCGTCTCGTCGATCGCCCACATGATTGCGGTCAGGACGATGCTGATGACCACCAGCGTGCCAAGGATGGTCTGAACGTCGCCGGAGATAACCCCGAAGCCGGAGTCAATCTGGGTGGTGAAACGAGTGATGAACTCGTCGAGGGCGGAGGTGCCAGCGGTTGCCATGATGATGTTCGCGCACTCTGGTCAGAACGACTTGGCGTTCTTCAGCGCGCTGTCCTTGGGCTTCCAGTAGTAGGGTGAGCAGGGATCCTTCGGGTCTCGGATGTTCGGGTCTGGGCACTTACGTGCAGCCGGCGACGGGGCCGCGGGCGGTCCATCCGTCGAGGATTTGTCGGCAGGATTGCCGCATCCGTTGAGGACGACGGCCATGGCAAAAACGGCGCTCGAGATCAGCAGACGGCTCATCGCTAAAAGCTCGACGCATTGGCCAAAGTGCTGCCTTGCGGCGACCACTGAGTGGCTCGCGCCGTTTCGGCTCGTGCCGCCAAAGCTCCCGCCTGCTGCTGCGCCAGGATCGTCTCCTGCGTCCTCGCTTGCGCGATCAAGATCGTCTGAAGGCCCTGCAGTTGGCTGCTGAGCGCGGCCAGCAACTGGTTGGTGGCCTGAATCGCAGCCGTCTGTCCGGCAGCCCCTTGCGAGGCGGCCACCGCGCCAGTGACTGCGCCGGCCGTCGCTCCCTGGGACCTCACCAGCTGGTTCTGCACCGCCATCGAGTCCTGGAGGGTCAGCCGGCTGTTGGCCTCCCAGCTCGCCAACCGCTGCTGGATTTGCGCGAAGGTCTGGCCGGACAGGCTGGCCGGATAGAACTGCTGGAACTGCCCGGCAATGTTCTGGCTGGTGTAGCCGATCGCCTGGGCCTGCTGCATGAGCTGGGTCGCCTGGGCGTTGATCTGGGCCAGCGGCTGGGTGACGTCCGTTCCTAGCTTCTGCAGCATGGCCATCTGATTGGTGACCTGCGCCTGCAACTGCTGGATCTGCGCCAGCCCCTGTCGGACCTGCTGGACCGCTTGGGCCACGGCGCGCGGATCGAAGACGATCTGCTGGGCGGCCGCTGGCTGGGGCGGCAGGGGACCTAGACCCAGGGACACCGCGACGATCGCCGCCGCGGCCACGAGCTGCTTACGCATCTTGAGAGTCCTTCTGGCTCGAGGGGTAGGGAGCCGGGCACAGATCGTCGCCGGCCGCCTGGACAAAGAGGGGTTCAGAGACCGCGCGAAAGGCGACGGCCGCGCCGAACAGGACGAAACCCGCCAGCATGACGAAAAAGTTGTGGTGGTAGGTGGTCCCGAAGACCGCGAGGAAACCGGGTGCGGCCAAGGCCAGGAACAGTATCCGGCGCCGGCGACGCGTGGAGGTCCAGGTCCTCGGAAGATGGCGATTGAGCCAAGCCAGGCGCGCGAAGGCGCCCGGACTCATGGCCGGACGAGAAGCTGCAAACGACACATCGTGCGCCCCCATCACGCCACCCTCGGATAGGCGGCGCGCCGCTGGTCGCCGAGGTAGCGCGCGACATCGGCGTGGCCCTTCGCACCGAAGAACCGTTCCGCAAATTCCCCGCGGTCATGGTCGGCGAGAAGCTGGCTGATCAGCTGTTGGTCGCCCGGCGAGGATGAGCCCACGGCGGCCAGGGAGAGCGCGCCCAAGCCCAGCTCGAAGAGCCGGTTCCCGGACGTCGACTGGTAGTAGTATTCACGCTTCGGCGTGGCGTTGGCGATGATTCGCACTTGCTGCGGGTTCAGGCCGAAGTCCTGGTAGAGCGCCGCGATCTGCGGCGTCTGGGCGTCGGGATTGGGCAGGAAGATGCGGGTCGGGCAGCTCTCGATCAGCGCCGGCGCGATCGACGAGCGCGCGACGTCCGCCAGGCTCTGGGTGGCGAACACCACGGCGACATTGAACTTCCGCAGAGTCTTGAGCCACTCGCGGATCTTGGCCGCGAAGGCGCCCTGGTCGAGAAACAGCCAGGCCTCATCGAGCACCAACAAGGTCGGCCGCCCATCGAAGCGCCGCTCGAGACTGCGGAAGATGTAGGTGAGGACCGGGGCGAGCGCCGATTTGCTAGCCATCAGTTCGGCCATCTCGAAGGTCTGCCAGGCCGCCGGCTTCAGGGCGTTCTGATTGGCGTCGAGAAGATGGCCATAGGGGCCACTCAGCGTGTAGGGCGCCAACGCCGCCTTGACGGCCTGATCCTGGATGGTGGCCGCCAGCAGGGTGAGGGTCCGCTGGTCGCGCGGCCCCTCAGCGAGATTGCGCAGGCCGCTCCAGATCTCGTCCTTGACCGGCGGGGTGATGGGAACCCCTTCGGCCGCGACGATGTCCTGCACCCATTCCTGCGCCCACGCCCGGTCGTCCGGCGCGTCGATCGCCGCCAGCGGCTGGAAGGCCAGCTCGCTCTGGTCGCCGCCGAGCACATAGAATTGCCCGCCGACCAGGAGGGTCGAGGCCCGCGAGCTCGCGCCCTTGTCGAAGTAGAAGACCTGGGCCTCGGGGTAGCGCAGCCACTGCATGGCCAGCGTGTTGAGCAGCACCGACTTGCCAGCCCCGGTCGGCCCGACGATCATCGTGTGGCCGACATCGCCTTGGTGGAGGTCGAACCGGAAGGGCGTTGTGCCGGCCGTGCGGGTGACCAGCAGGGCGGGCTGGAGCCCTGGATGGCCGCGCTTCTGGCATTCGGCCGAGAGGTGGGCGTTGATCGTCGGACCGGGCCAGATGGCCGACATCGGCATCATGTCGCAGAGGTTCAGCGAGGACACCAAGGGCCGGCGCAGATCCGCGTAGGCCTGGCCCGGCAGGCTGCCGATCCACGCCTCGACGGCGTTGACGTCTTCGACCTTGCAGACGAAGCCCGCCCGGTTGATGGCGCCCTCCACCTCGCGGAGCCGGTTGGCAAGCCGGTCCGGATCGGCGTCCATCAAAGTGACGGTTGGCGTGAAATAGCCGATGGAGGCGTAGTCGCCGCCGAGGATCGCCAGGGCCGCATCGGCGTCGACCGACTTGGCCGCGGCGTCCGGATCTTCCAGCAGCGACGGCTCTCGGGTGATGGCTTCCTTCAGGAGCGCCAGCACGCCCTTACGCTTGGCGAACCAGCGTTTGCGCACCGTGGTCACCGCCTTGCGGGCGTCTTCCTTGTCGAGCGGCAGATAGCGGCAGACCCAGCGATAGCTGATGCCGAGTTCATTCAGCCGGTCCAGGAGGCCAGGGCACGAGGTGGTCGGATAGGCCCTTACCGAGATCGTGCGCAGGTATTGCCCACCCAACCTGGGCAGCAGGCCGCCTTGGAAGTCGTCGTCGGTCAGGAAGGCGTCGAGATAGGCCGGCGTCTCGGGCGTGGCGACCGGGTGACGCTTGGTCGAGATGCAGCTGTGCAGATAGGTCAGGGTCTCGTCATCGGTGAGTTCGCCGACCTCGGGCATGATCGCCGTCAAGATGTCGGCGATCTGATGCACCGTGCTCAGGAAGTCGCTGAGCGCGGCCCGGTACATGCCCTCGGCGCCGCGGCCCGACGGCGCGTTCTCCAGCAGCAAGCTCTCGGCCGTCGAGATCGCCTCTTCCGGCGGCAGGTAGGTGAAGGTCAGGAAGTAGCGGCTCTCAAAGTGACGCTCCTTCGCCTCGAACCCCTCGCGCCGCTCCTCGTCGACGAGGTCCGAGACCGGGTCGGGAAACTGGCTCGTGGGATAGCTCTGCGAGGGCGCTCGCACCGCCTCGATGTGCAGGCACCAGCGCGAGCCGAGGCGCCGAAGCGCGTTGTTCAACTGGGCGCGAGTGGCCACCAAGCCGGCGTCTGTGGCGCTAGCGAGGTCCGGTCCCCGGAACGCCACGGTCTTTTGGAAGCTGCCGTCCTTGTTGAGCACCAGGCCCGGCCCGATCAGCGCGACCCAGGGGAGATGGTCGAACAGGCGATCCGCTTTGGGCCGGTACTCACGCAGATACAGCACGGCGGACCTCTATGAGACCGAAGACGGGGAGGGGTGAGGCCACACGCGCACGTCAGGCGTCCAGGTAGGGCTTCTGGCGGATGTGGCGACCGAGCGCGTCGAAGAAGTAGGGGTCGCGCTTGTTCAGCCAGTAGCAGGCGCCATGGATGGCCAGTCCGACCGGGATCCCGATCACCGGGACCTGCAGCCCCAGGGCGAGCACGGCGGTCAGCGTACCGTTGAGCACCGCGATCATTCGGGGCACGCCGGCGATGGTCACCGGCTCCGACAGCGAGCTGTGAAATGCGATCTCGAAGCCTTCGACGTCGGAGCGCGCCATCTCAGAACGCGGCCCCGGCGGTCATGTTGAAGAAGGTCGAGATGAAGGTCGTGGCGGTGAAGGCGATCGCCAGACCAAAGACGATGCCGATGCCCTTGCGCAGGGCCGAGCCGCCTTCCGCGAAGGCGAAGCCGAGCCCCGTTAGCACAATGGCGATGATGCCGACCGCCTTGGCCACGGGCCCCGACAGCGATTGCATGATGGTGTCGAGCGGGCCTTCCCAGGGCATGGCGGTGCCTGCGCCAGCAGCCCAGGCCGGGCTAACCGCAAGGAGAACGGCTACGCCGGCGACGAGGGCCAGAGCGGTCGATGCACGCCCTCGAGCTTGGCTTGGACCGACGTTTTTCATCGCAACTGACCCTTGCTCGCGTCCGCCCGCCTTTACCGGGCGTCACAACCGTGAGTCGCGGAATGGGCGAGGTCAAGGGCAATATTTGTAAATAAAGTGCGATTCGTGCTTTTTCTATTGCAAAGCTACACGCTTAGGACGCGAGCTTCCGGCCACGCTCCAGCGGCCTGAGCCAAGCAGGCATGCGCGCGCACTTCCCCCGGAAGCTGACAGGGTTTCAGCCCGAGAAGCGGCGACTTTGGGGCAAACGCCCGAGTTCTGTGGGCTGTTGATTCGAGCCCTTGGCGCCGTGGCCGCCCTGGCCAGCCCCATGATGCGCGCGGGCAGGGATCGCTTGGCCGCGGAGATCTAGCCGTCTCTTGGCGCCGGATACGGTCGGAATCCGCGTCTCCGGCGCCAAGCTTGCGGTGCGAACTACTTCGGTCGCACGGCCGTCACGTCGGCGTCCATGCCGCGAACCGTCGTGTCGAAGCCGATGGTCTGGCCGACCTTCAGGCCCTTCAGCAGGGTCGCGGGCTTGGCCTTGAAGGTCATGGTCATCGCCGGCCAGGCGACGGCCGGGATCGGGCCATGCTGGATCGTCAGCGTGCCTGCCTTGGCGTCGATGGCCTTGATGACGCCGGTTCCCTTGCCTTGCTTGGCGGCGGATGCCGCGGACATGCCTTTCATGTTGGCCATGTCGTCGGCTGCGACAGCGGTCCCGGCGGTGGCGAGGGTCAGAACGCCGATCAGGGCGCAGGCGATAGCTCTCATGATGATCTCCTTTGGGATTGAGAGGCTGGGGTAAAGGCGGGCCGTCGGCGGCGCAGCAGCAGATAGGCTGCGGGCACGACGAGCATGGAGAGCAGGGGCGCGGTGAGCATGCCCCCGATCATGGGGGCGGCGATGCGGCTCATGACCTCCGAGCCAGCGCCGTGGCCGAACAGGATCGGCAGCAGGCCGGCGAGGATCACCGCCACGGTCATGGCCTTGGGCCGAACGCGCATCAGAGCGCCTTCGCGCACGGCGTCCTCGACCTGCTCGTCTGTCGGGTCCTCGCCGCGATCGGCCAGGGCGTCCTTCAGGTAGATCAGCATCACCACCCCGAACTCGGCCGAGACACCGGCCAGTGCGATGAAGCCGACGCCGGTGGCGACGGACTGGTGGAAACCCAGCAGGTAAAGCGTCCAGATGCCGCCGGTCAGCGCGAAGGGCAGCGTGCCCATGATCAGCGCCGCCTCGTCGAAGCGACCGAAGGTGACGTAGAGCAGGACAAAGATGATCAGCAGTGTCGCCGGGACCACCAGCTTCAGCCGTTCGACAGCCCGCTGTAGGTATTCGAACTGGCCCGAGTAGGCGATGGAGACGCCGGGCGAGAGCTTGACGTCCTTGGCGACGGCCTTCTGCAGATCGCCGACGACCGAGGCCAGGTCGCGCCCGCGCACGTCCACATAGACCCAGGTCGAGGGCCGGCCGTTCTCGGTCTTCAGCATCGGCGGTCCGTCGGCGATCTCTAGCTTGGCCACGGTCCCCAGGGTGATTTGCTGGCCAGCGGGCGTCAGGATCGGCAGGGCCCGCAAGCCCTCCAAGCTGTCGCGCAGCTCACGCGGATAGCGGACGCTGATCGGATAGCGCGCAAGCCCCTCCACCGTCTGGCCGATGCTTTCGCCGCCGATAGCGCCGCTGACGATCGCCTGCACGTCGGCGATGTTGAGGCCGAAGCGCGCAGCCGCAGCGCGGTCGATGTCGACGTCCACATAGCGGCCGCCGGTCAGTCGCTCGGCCAAGGCGGAGCTGACGCCCGGCACGGTCTTGGCGACCGTCTCCACGTCGTGGGCGATGCGGTCCAGGTCGGCGAGGTTGGCGCCCGACACCTTCACGCCGATCGGGCTCTTGATGCCGGTGGCCAGCATGTCGATGCGGTTGCGGATCGGTGGAACCCAGACATTGGCCAGGCCGGGGACCTTCACCGTCCGGTCGAGATCCTCGACCAGCTTCTCCGGCGTCATGCCGGGACGCCACTGGCTCTGCGGCTTGAACTGGATGGTGGTCTCGAACATCTCCATCGGCGCCGGGTCGGTGGCGGTTTCGGCGCGGCCAGCCTTGCCGAACACGCTCTGCACCTCCGGCACGGTCTTGATCAGCCGGTCGGTCTGCTGGAGCAGTTCGCCGGCCTTGGCGGCCGACAGGCCCGGCAGGGCCGAGGGCATGTAGAGCAGGTCGCCCTCATTGAGCTGCGGCATGAACTCGCCGCCGAGCTGACTGAGCGGCCATGCCGTGGTGGCGAAGGCCAGCGCGGCGACGACAAGGGTCGTTCGCGGACGGCGCATCACCCAGTCAAGCAACGGCTTGTAGGCGGCGGCCAGCCAGCGGTTGATCGGATTGCTGCTCTCGGCGGGGATGCGGCCGCGGATCAGCAGGCCCATCAGCACCGGGACCAGGGTCACCGAGAGGATCGCCGCGCCGGCCATGGCGTAGCTCTTGGTGAAGGCCAGCGGCGAGAACAGCCGCCCTTCCTGCCCCTGTAGCGAGAACACAGGCACGAAGCTGAGCGTGATGATGATCAGGCTGAGGAATAGCGCTGGCCCCACCTCGGCGGCGGCCTGGGTGATCACGATCCAGCGCTTCTCGCCCTGCAGCTGTTCGCCGGGATGGTCATGTTCCCAGCGCTCGATCTTCTTGTGGGCGTTCTCGATCATCACCACGGCGGCGTCGACCATGGCCCCGATGGCGATGGCGATGCCCCCCAACGACATGATGTTGGCGTTCACCCCCTGGACCCGCATGACCAGGAAGGCGAAGACCACGCCCAGGGGCAGGGTCAGGATCGCCACCAGGGCCGAGCGCACGTGCCAGAGGAACAGCGCGCAAACGAGCGCGACGACGATGAACTCCTCGATCAGCTTTTCCCGCAGGTTGCCGATCGAGCGGTCGATGAGCTGTGAGCGGTCGTAGGTGGGGACGATCTCGACGCCGGCGGGCAGGCTCTTCTTCAGCTCCGCGAGCTTGTCCTTCACCGCCGCGATGGTCTCGCGAGCGTTCTTGCCCGAGCGCAGGATCACCACCCCACCGGCGACCTCGCCCTGGCCGTTCAGCTCGGCGACGCCCCGGCGCATCTCCGGGCCAAGTTGGAGGGTGGCGACGTCGCCAAGACGGACCGGAACCCCGCCCGCGGCGGTCTTCAAGGGAATGGCGCGGAAGTCGTCCAGCGTCTTCAGATAGCCTGAGGCGCGGACCATGTACTCGGCCTCGGCGAGCTCCAGCACCGAGCCGCCGGTCTCCGAATTGGCCTGCTGGATCGCTTGGACGACCTGCTGGTGCGTCACGCCGTAGGCGGCGAGCTTCACCGGATCGAGCACCACCTGGTACTGTTTGACCATGCCGCCAATGCTGGCGACCTCAGCGACGCCGGGCAGTGTCTTCAACTCATAGCGCAGGAACCAGTCCTGCAGGGACCGAAGCTGCGACAGGTCATTGTGGCCGGTCCGATCGACCAGGGCGTATTCGTAGACCCAGCCGACGCCAGTAGCGTCGGGCCCCAGCGCCGGCTTGGCGCCGTCGGGCATCCGGCTCTGCACCTGGTTGAGGTATTCCAGCACCCGCGAGCGGGCCCAGTAGAGGTCGGTCCCGTCCTCGAACAGGACGTAGACGAAGCTGTCGCCGAAGAAGGAGTAGCCGCGTACGGTCTTTGCGCCCGGGACCGAAAGCATGGTGGTCGCCAGCGGATAGGTGACCTGGTTCTCGACGATCTGCGGCGCCTGGCCCGGATAGGGCGTGCGGATGATCACCTGGACGTCGGAGAGGTCAGGCAGGGCGTCCACGGGGGTTGAGCGGACAGCCAAAACGCCCGCGGCCAACAGCGCCAAGGCGGCGATCAGGACAAAGAAGCGGTGTCTGACCGAGAAGCGGATGAGGGCGGCGATCATTGGGCGACCGCCGGGGCCAGGCGGCGCACAACCGGGCCGGACGGCTTCTGCTCGAAGCCGAAGCCGACGCGGTCGCCAACCTTCATGCCCTTGGCCAGGGCGGGCGGATCAAGCTTGAAGGTCATGGTCATCGCCGGCCAGCCAATGGCGGGAACCGGCTCATGGCTGAGGGTGATGGAGTCCGCCGTGAGCGCCTCGATCCGCCCACGACTCTCGTAGAGCGAGGTTTGAGGTTTCGGCGCGGCGGCTGGTGAAGCGCCGACCGGCTGAGCCTTAATGCCGGCGAGGCTGGCTTCGGAGTCGATCAGGAACTGGCCCGACGCCACCACCTTCTGGCCTTCGCCCAGGCCCGCCAGGACCTCCGTGCGGTCGCCATCCTCGCGACCGAGTTGGACCTCGACGGGCTGGAACCGTCCGCCCGTGCCGGCGACCATGACGATGGCCCGCTTGCCGGTGCGGATGACCGCCTCGGACGGCACGAATAGCGCCGGCTGCGCGGCGCCGCCGAGATGAACGGTGGCGAACATGCCCGGCCGCAGACGGCCGCCCCGATTGGGCAGCTCGACGCGCACGGTGAGCGTGCGGCTGTCGACTTGGGTGGTGGGCAGGATCGTCGTCACCCGCCCGACGAAGGTCTCGCCCGGGAAGGCGGCCAACTCGGCGCGCGCCGGCTGGCCCACGCGGACCTGGCCCGCCAGGGCTTCCGGGACGGCGGCGTTTAGCCAGACGGTCGACAAGCCCGAGACCTGGGCCAGGGTCTGCCCCGTGCTCACGGTCATGCCCTGGCGCACATCCAGTGTCTGGATCGCGCCGCCTTGTGGGGTCGAGATCGTGACGACCGTCCGTGGCCGGCCATCACGCGCCACTGCGTCGATCAAGCCATCGGGCATGCCGAGCAGCCGCAGCCGCTGGCGCGCCGCGGCCTCCAGGGCGGGCGTGCCGGAGCCCCGGACGGCCAGATACTCGGCCTGGGCCCCGCCCCAGCTGGGCACGAGTAGGTCGGCGATCGGCGCGCCCGCCCGCACCACATCGCCCGGCGCCCGAGCATAGACCCGCTGCACGAAGCCAGCCGCACGCGCCTGGACGATGGCCATCTCGCGCTGGTTGAAGTCGAGCACACCGGTGGCGTCGAGGCTCTGGGCGAACGCGCCGCGCTGGACGCTGGCGAGCCGCACGCCGAGGCTCTGGACGGCGGCCGGATCGATCTCCACGCCCGCCGCCGCGCCTGCAGCCTCGCCCGCGTAGCGAGGCACGAGCTGCATATCCATGAAGGGCGACTTGCCCGGCTTGTCGAAGTGCTGGGCCGGGACCATCGGGTCGTACCAGTAGAGCACCTTGCGGCCGTCGGCGGCCGCCGTCTCCGGGGCGGGGCGGGGCTTTTGCAGGTGCGCGAGGCCATAACCGGCTAGGCCGCCGATGAGCGCGATGGCGGCGGCCGACAGCGCCAGGCCGCGGCGCGACGGGGAGAGGTCAGTCATTGGGCGTCGCTTCCATAGGTGAGCAGAATGCGGGCGGCGTCGCGGGCGACGTCGGCCTGGCGGTCGATGGCGTCGATGCGGGCCTCGGCGAGGGCGAGGAAGGCTTGCAGGACATCGGAGAGACCGGCGGTTCCCGCGCCGTAGCTGGCGGTCTCCAGGTCAGCCCGGCGCTTGGCCAAGGGCACGAGAGTCTCCAGCGCCCGGTGGAGCCGGTCATGGTGCATGGTGTGGTCGGCCAGCGCAGTGTCGAGGGTCACCAGGAGCTCCCGCCGTGCGGCCTCGCGCTCAAGGCGCACCCGAGTGGCGGTTTCGGTCCGCGCGGCGATCACCGGGTTCTGCCGGGTCGCCGCGAACAGCGGCAGGCTCACCGTCGCTTGGACCATCACCATGTCGCCGAACCGCGGGTCGCGATGCTGGTAGCCGAGCTCCCACCCCCAGTCGGGACGCCGCTCAGCCTTGGCGGCGCTCACATCGGCGTCGGCCTGGCGGCCCATGGCGTCGTAGGCGGCTAGCGCCGGAAGCCGATCAATCCCAGCTCGCAACCCAATGGGATCAATGGCGTAGTCAGGCGGATCGCCGGCGACGTCCGCCTGAGGGTCGCCGGTCCAGCGGACGAGCTCGGCCCGCGCCTTGGCCACGGCCGCCGTCAGGTCAGCGCGGCGGTCGCCCAGCGCCGCGGTCAGTTGATCGGCCTCCAGCGTCTGCGCGGGTCGCAGCGCGCCGGAGGTAAGCTGCGACGGCGCGGAATGGCGCAGTGGCGCCAGGGCGTTGTCGATATCGTTCAGCGCCGCGAGGCGGCGCTCGGCGTAGTAGAGGTCTATCCAGGCCAGGGCCGTGTTGAGGCGCACCTCGCGAGCCTGTGCCGTCCGGCCGACCTCGGCTGCGCCAATGTCGGCGGCCGCACGCTCGCGCGCCGACCGACGTTTGGCGCCGTTCGGCACGTCCTGCATGACCCCGACGCGCACGGCGCTGAAATCGTCCTGAGCCGGGCGGCCGGCGTTGGGGCCCGATACGGGAAAGCCCTCGACCCCGAACGCCAGCTTCGGGTCGGGTAGGCGGCCGGCGGCGATGGCCGACGACCGCGCCGCGCGGATGTCGGCCGCCCTGGCCTGAAGGCTCGGAGCCGACTGGTCGGCGAGCTGCAGCGCGCCCGCATAGGTGAGCGGGGCGGCGTGGACGGCGCCGGCGAGCATCGCCGACACGGTGAGAAGCCAGGCAGGGCGCATGGAGGTTTCCTGTCGGATGGTTCGGTCCGTGGGGTAAAACGGAGGCGCAAAGCATCGGCGGAGCGCTTAGGCGCTCCGCCGACACCTCACCGTCCTCGCGTCAGGGGATAACCGGCGCGAGGCTTGGAGCCGACTAGTCGGGCTGACCCGGCTTGGGGGCGTCACCGCGATGGTCGCCCATCATCGACATGCATTGCTCTTGCATGGCGGCGTCGCCCTTCATCATCGGGCAGTCGCACTTGGCCTTCTGCGGGTGGGTGCGATGTTCCGCCTGTCCCGCCGCCCGCGGCGCCGGCGCGAGGGAGTAGTTCCCGCCCTTGCCATAGGGCTGGGCCTGGGATGCGAAAGCCGTGGCGGCGAGGCCGAGCGCCAGGGCGCCGGCAGCGACCAGATTGAGCTTGGTCATGGAATTGATCCTTCAAAGACGATGGCTTGCCGATCCGATTGGACCGGCCTGAGACCGTCGCAGCGGGCGTGCGGGCGAAGCGCCGCACACCGCCGGACGGTGCGTTCAACAGCCGCGGACCTTAAGGCCGGCGGCTAAGCGATCGACTTCGGAGGACGTCTGAGCCCTGGGGGCTTGTAAGGGTGGGGCGAAACGGCCCGCGCGGCCGGAACATCCGCCGGCACGGGCGCCAACACGACGTCATAAGACACGGCCGTTAGAGCGACGGTGACGCCGCACATGGCGGCGCAGGCCTGGGCGCAACTCATGTCGCGCTTGCCGCCATGCTGGCTGGTCTGGTCGCAGCAGGGATCCGCGGCCTTAGGGGTCCCGGCCTGGTCCTTGCCCGGCATCGCGGACATCTCCATGCCCGCCATCTCCATCGGGCCATTGTGGCCGCATGCGGCCTGCGCAGCCACGGCGGTCACCGGACTGGAGAGCAGGGCCATGACGGCCAAAAGGGCGAGAACGAGACGCATCGGTCGGGCAGAATAGCATTTCCTAGGTGAGATACAAAGATGGGCTCAAACCCGCACAAGAATAACTCTGTTCATGCGCCAGGGCGCATATCGGGATCGAGTTGCTCAATCAGCACTTTTCGGGCGCGGTAGACCCGCGTCTCGATGGTCTTGATAGTGACGCCGAGCATTTGCGCCGTTTCCTGTTGGCTGAATCCTTCGAAGGCCGTGAGAAGCAAGGCTTCCTTCAGCGCCGACGGCAGACGGCTGATGGCCCCGTCGAGCCTCCTGGCCCGCTCGTCCTCTAGGATCTCGTACTCGGCGTCCGGTCGCGGGTCGGCCTTGTCCATGACCTCGACGTCATCGAGGTCCTTTGAACCGAAGATGGCGCGCCGCACCATCATCCGGCGACCCCGGTCGCGCGCCTTATTGATGGCGATAGTCCGCAGCCAGGCCCCGAATGAGCGGTTCGGATCGTAGCGCTTCAGCGCGCCCCAGGCGGCGATGAAGGCTTCATGGGCCGCCTCGTAGGCTTCATCGGCATCGCCGGTGTAGCGTCGCAGCAGCCGGTAAAGCGCTTCCTTGTGCCGGCGGACGAGCAGGGCGAACGCCTTGTCATCGCCCTCTGCGGCGAGGCGGGCGAGGCTGGCATCGGACGCGTCGCCATCCACGATCACCTCGCGTCTTGGGTGAGCGACTGGACCACGGTCTCATCGAACTTGGCCGCCTGCGTCGGCGTCAGGACAGCGCGCATGGCGAGGGTGTGGACCATGGTCTCCTTCTGGAGCTCACCCATGGCGTGGTGGAACCGGTCGATCGCCGCCTGAACCTCGGGCGTATAGGCGTGCTTCTGCTGGAAGGCGCGGGCCAACTCGGCATTGGCGGCGCGCATCTCCGCCTCGAGCGCCTGGCGCTTTGCCTCATGCTCACGCTCGATCCCGGCGATACGCGCCTGCTGTTCGCGGCTGAGGCCGAGCTTCTCGTGCACGAGTTCGTGCAGCGGGGTGGGCTGCTTCATTCGGTGCATGACAAATTGCGCACCGCCCCAAACGCCGATGGCGGCGACCAGCACCGACATCACGAGCGTCAGCAGCATGCTGCGCATCAGGCTCACTCGCGGCCCTCCAACAGCGTCGAGGGCGCAAGATTCGCGGCGATGGAGAAGGCGCCATAGGGGTGGGGACGGACGAGCGCCGAGGCGGCCACGGCGCCGCCCACAGTGACGCCCATGGCCAGCGCCAGACCGACCGAGGCGACGCGAACGGGCGCCAGGGTCGCCAGGGTCCGAGCCTCGCGACGACGGTGAGCGATGCTTCGCCCGATCTCGCCGTCGAGGCCGTCCAGGGATCGATCAATCGGGCTCGCCGCCAAGCGCGCGACGAGTTCGTCCAGCCGTTCACTCATGTCCAAGTCCTCAGGCGTCCCTGGAAACTATACGTGCCAGATGCCCACGAACCCCTAAAGGCTCGGCGGCTTGGCGCGCGCTGCAGGGCGTCGCGTCAGCCGCCGTGCGACTTCGGCTGACCTTCAAGCTCACCGATGTTCCTGGTGTTCTCGTCGAAAGTCTTTCGGGCCAAACGCTCGGCGTCGACGTCCATCCCGTGGCGGAGCTGATCGGCGCCTCGTTTCAGGGGCGCGTGCACGCTCGGGCGTATTCCCAAAGGAGGCAAGGCCTTGACCTTCCAATGATGGGAAGGGGTAGGGCCATGGCCTGCATCTCGGCGACGCGCCGCCGGGGAGCGTTACGCCAGGAGGCAGGATGAACATCGGCCAAGCCTCGAACGCCTCGGGCGTCACGGCGAAGATGATCCGCTACTATGAGCAGATCGGCCTGGTTCGGCCGGCCGACCGCACCGACAGCAACTATCGCAACTTCACCGACCGCGACATCAACGATCTGCGGTTCATCAAACGGGCGCGTTCACTGGGCTTCTCGGTCAAAGAGATCACCAACCTGCTCTCGCTATGGCGCGACCGGACGCGGCCCAGCCGCGAGGTGAAGGGCATCGCCGACGGCCACGTCGCTGATTTGCGCAGCCGCATCGCCGAGATGCAGGCCATGGCCGACACACTGAGCGCACTGTCCGACTGTTGCGCCGGCGACGACCGGCCGGACTGCCCGATCCTCAACGACCTATCGGGTGACAAGCCCGCCGTCGCCCCGGACCAGAGCCAAGCCTGATGCGACCCTGGGGGCTGTTGGGCCTGCTTCTGCTGCCGACGGCAAGCCTGGCGGCGCCGACGGACTATCGGTTCGAAGCCGTCACCGACACCGTGGAGCGGGGCGTGGGCGTGACGCTTCGCGTGCGCGCGCTCCATTTGGCCAATGGCCAGCCGGCGGCGGGGATTGAAGTCCGCGATGCGCGGGTCGACCGGTCACCGGACGGACAGGTTGGCGGTAGCCATCCGGCGTTCTTCGCGCCCGGTCTGGACTATGGGATCTACTGCTTCCGCGCCGATCTGCCCGTCGATGGGCGCTGGGCGTTGATCTTCACGGCCCGTATCCCGGGCGAGCCTCAGCCGGTGACCGCGAACGTGGTGTTCACAGTCGTCGGGCGGCTGCCGGCGCCAACAGCCAGCAACCGACGCTGAACAGCTATTTCGGCTGAATAGCCACGACTTCAGGAGCCGCCCCGCCGGCCTTGACGGTGACGGTCACTTGCTGGCCCACCTTGACCGTCTTCAGCAGGGCGGGATCAGCCTTGAACGCCATGGTCATGGCCGGCCAGCCCAGGGCGGGGATCGGGCCATGCTGCAGCGTGATAGATCCCGCCTTCGCGTCGACTTTTTTGACCACACCCGCGCCTTGCGCGCCGGCCTCGGCCGGCATGCCCATCCCCGGCATCTTGCTCATGTCATGGTCCGCCTGGGCGTAGGCGGCGCCGCTGAGCGCCAGGGTAGCGACGGCGGCAAGCATCAACTTCATCGTACATCTCCGGAAAGGCTCGCCGCATCGCGGCCGGTTGTTGTTGGGGATACGCGCGAGCTCGCCGCCCGCCCTCACAGCCTCACCGTTCGCAAGCGCAGGGCGTTGGCGATGACGCTCACGCTCGATAGCGCCATGGCCGCTGCGGCGAGGGCGGGGGACAGCAGCCAGCCGAAGGCGGGATAGAGAACCCCCGCCGCGATGGGAATGCCGGCGACGTTGTAGGCGAAGGCAAACACCAGGTTCTGGCGGATGTTGTGCATCGTGGCGGCAGAGAGCCGGCGGGCACGGACGAGGCCTTCCAGGTCACCATGCAGCAGAGTCACGCCTGCGCTTTCGATGGCGACGTCCGCGCCGGCGCCCATGGCGATGCCGACATCAGCGGCGGCGAGCGCCGGCGCGTCATTGACGCCATCGCCCGCCATCCCGACCACGCGACCTTCGCGCCGCAGACGCTCGACGACGGCGGCCTTGTCCTGCGGCAGCACTTCGGCCTCCACCTCGTCGAGGCCAAGCTGGTCGGCGACCGCTTGGGCCGTGATGCGGTTGTCACCGGTCATCATCACCAGCCGGACGCCTTCGGCCTTCAGGCTTCGGATCGCCGCCGCCGTCGTCGCCTTGATCGGATCGGCGATGGCCAGAACGGCGGCGAGCTGGCCATCAACGGCCATCATCACCGTGGTGGCGCCGCTCGCTCGCAGGCGCTCGATGTCAGCCTCCAAGGCCGTGAGGTTGACACCGTGTTCCTGCATCAGACGCGAGCCGCCCAGGAGGATGGCTTTGTCATCAACCTTGCCCAGGACGCCCTTGCCGATCGGCGAGTCGAATTCGGCCGCCTCGGAGAGGTTGAGGCCGCGCGCTTGCGCTGCACGCAGGATGGCGTCGGCCAGCGGGTGTTCGCTGCCGCGTTCCAGGCTCGCCGCCAGGCGCAGGATCTCGTCTTCGGCGAAGCCGGGGGCCGGCCGCACCTCGGTCACCGCCGGACGCCCCTCGGTCAGGGTGCCGGTCTTGTCGATGATCAGGGTGTCGATCTTCTCAAAGCGCTCCAGCGCCTCGGCGTTCTTGATCAGGACGCCGGCTTGGGCGCCGCGGCCGACGCCGACCATGATCGAGATCGGCGTCGCCAGGCCAAGGGCGCAGGGACAGGCGACGATCAGCACCGAGACAGCCGCGATCAGGGCGTAGCCGAAGCGCGGTTCCGGGCCGACCAAGCCCCAGACGACCGCCGCGAGAACGGCCACGGCGATGACACTCGGCACGAACCAGCCCGACACCCGATCGGCGAGGCGCTGGATCGGCGCCCGACTGCGCTGGGCCTGGGCGACCATCTGCACGATCTGGGAGAGCAGGGTGTCGGCGCCGACCTTTTCGGCGCGCAAGGTGAAGGAACCGGTCTTGTTGAGCGCGCCGGCGACCACCTTGTCGCCAGCCTGCTTGGTCACCGGCATGGACTCGCCGGTGACCATCGACTCATCGACTGAGACCCGGCCTTCAACGACCTCGCCATCGACCGGGATCTTCTCACCAGGCCGCACACGAAGGCGGTCGCCGACCTGGATCGCGTCGACGCCGACCTCTTCGTCCTCGCCGGCGGCCGTGATTCGACGCGCGGTCTTCGGCGCGAGGTTGAGCAAGGCCTTCAGGGCGCCGGACGTCCGCTCGCGCGCCCGAAGCTCCAGGACCTGACCGAGCAGGACCAGCACCGTGATGACGGCAGCCGCTTCGAAGTAGACGGGCACCGACCCGTCAGCGCGACGAAAAGCGGCGGGAAAGAGCCCCGGGGCCGCGACGGCGGCGACGCTGTAGAGCCAGGCGACCCCCACGCCCATGGCGATCAGGGTGAACATGTTGAGGCTGCGCGCCCTTAGCGAGGCCCAGCCGCGGACAAAGAATGGCGCGCCGGCCCAGAGCACAACCGGGGTGGCAAGCGCGAATTGGATCCAGTTCGATGTGGCGGGCGACACCATGAGCCTATGGCCCAGGACGTGCGCACCCATCTCGAGGCCGAACACCGGAAGGGTCAGCGCCAGGCCGATCCACAAGCGGCGGGTCATGTCCGCCAGCTCATGGTTGGGGCCGCTGTCGGCCGACACTAGCTCCGGCTCCAAAGCCATGCCGCAGATCGGACAGGAGCCTGGCCCGACCTGACGCACCTCGGGATGCATCGGGCAGGTGTAGATGGCGTCGCTGTTCCCGGGCTCCATGCGCGCCGGCTTGGGCGTCAGATGGTGTGGGGGATCGGCCTGAAACTTCGTCTGGCAGCCGGTTGAGCAGAAATAATAGGTCTGCCCATTGTGGACGGCCGCGCCGCGGGCGGTCTTGGGGTCCACCGACATGCCGCACACCGGGTCAGTCACCCGCCCTTCGCCGGAGGCGGGCGCGCCGTCGCTGTGGTCATGACCATGGTCATGATGATGACGCTCGGACATCGGTCCCTCCGGGAGCGCGGCGCAGGCCGTCTCTTGGGTTTACGCTGCAGCGTCGATCAATCCCCCGGGAAAGGGGTCGTCACTGGAAGGGAGAGGGCCGGGTTGGGCGGCGTCGCGCGAAGCCGCGGGTCCGCCACGGGCAGTTTCCCTTCGCACGATCAGATGGAGCTTCCCATGGTGGGAAGGTCAAGGGGCGCTTAAGAAAAATGGCGCGCTCTTAAGGTAGCAGCGATCCGTCGGCGCCTAACGGCGCGCCAAGGCGACCTCTGCGACGCGGTCAGCCAGGGCGGCGCGGCGGCGCATGAACGGGACCCCATGACGGCGCATGGCCTCGCGGGCCGGACGCTCGACCAGGTGGTGGACCGCCATGGCCGCCGGGACGACGCCGACGAACAGGACCGCCCAGAGCAGGGGAGGCAGGGTCTCGCCGGAGAGGCCGAGCAGCTTCCTCGCGCCATGCTCGAACATCAGCTGCCAGGGAATGCAAACCATGTAGACGGCGAAGCTGACCTCGCCCAGATAGACCCAGAGCGGGGCGGTCAGCAGCCGCGATCCGGTGCTGGCCAGGCTGCCCAGGCTGAGGATCAGCGCCCCGAACAGGCAGACGCTCAGCCAGTCCGGCGCGCCGATGAGGGCGCAGGCTGCAACCGCCGCCACCGAGCCCAGGACACCGGCCACGGCGACGCGCGGAGACCGGATGACGTCCGAGCGCCACAGCAGCCAGACGGCACAGCCCAGCGCGAAGCAGGGCACGATCCGAAGGGCGCCCCAGGCGATGGTCGCCCGGGTGAGCCGGAAGCCGGCGAGCTGCTGGAAGCCGATGTTCAGGGCAATGACGAGAAAGATAGCCAGCAGGACGGCGATCCAGGGGCGGCCGCGCAGCGGCCAGATCACGAAGGCGAAGGCGGGGAAGGTCAGGTAGGCGAACCATTCGGCCGAGATCGACCAGGACGGATGGTTCCAGCCGCCGGCCAGCCCCAGGCCCCAAGCCTGGGTGAGGGTGAGCTGCGCCGGCAGCGACGACCAAGCCAGCACCTTGTCGCCGGCGTCGACGCCGACGAGGGCTGCGGCCCCGACCACCAAGCCCAGGCCCACAAGGGTGGCCAGGTGGACGGGATAGACACGCGCCAGACGCGCCCACAAGAAGTCCGGATAGCGGAACCGCCGCTCGCCGAACGATTCCATGTAGACATGGCTGAGGATCAAACCGGAGAGCACGAAGAACAGCTCGACGCCGAGGTAGCCCTTGGCGACCAGGGACGACATGCCCAGACCCAGGCTGGGCGTGTAGTCCATCGCGACCACCCACATCGCCGCGAAGAAGCGCATGGCCGTTAGGGGCTTGATGTTGGCTGGCATACTGGCGCTCCGATCCGGCGCCACCCTGCCCAACCGGTCCTAATATTCAGCAAACACCGGCATGCGGATACGGGCTGTTCACCCAACCATAAAACATTCCCATGATGTCAGGGCGGGGGCCTTCTGCCCCCCGAGTAATCCGTCCGTTGATTTACCGGAACTACTGGATCTGATCGCGAGGTCGCGGCTTTATAGTCTCTGATCGGGTAGTGACTGCACCGCTTCGAGATATATGCCCAGATCCTCAACCCGCGACCACCTTCCCACACGAGGAAGGCCCGCCGGCCTGCTGTGCTCGATGCGCGGTAGGGGTCAGCTTGCGGTGACGCTGCATGCCGAGCCAGTCCCAATTTTATGGAGCGTCCAAGGGCGCGCGCGGCGCTCGCGCGTATCCCCTGGGAGTGCGCGGGCCACGAGCCCGCGCAGCGTTGCGTGTAGGAACTCGGCTTCATGAACACTCTCAATCGCCGCCATATGCTGAACGGCGCCGCCTGGCTCGGTGGCGGCCTGGCGATGAACAGTCTGCTGCCCGCCTGGGCCCAAAGCGCCACGCTGGGAACCGCACCGACGCTGCCGACTTTGACGGGCCCAAACATCGACCTGCGCATTGGCCACTCGGAGCTGACGGTCGATGGCCGGGCCGGCCACGTGGTGACGATCAACGGGACCGTGCCGGGACCCTTGCTCCGCCTCAAGGAAGGCCAGACCGTTCGCCTCTCGGTGACCAACACCTTGGACGAGGACACTTCCATCCATTGGCACGGCATTCTCGTGCCCGCTCAGATGGACGGCGTCCCCGGGGTCAGTTTCCCGGGCATCAAGCCGGGCCAGACCTTCATCTATGAGTTTCCGATCAAGCAGTCGGGCACCTATTGGTACCACAGCCACTCAGGTCTCCAGGAAGCCGAGGGCCACTATGGGCCGATCGTTATCGACCCTGCCGGCCCCAACCCGATCGCCTACGACCGGGAGCACGTGATCGTCCTCTCCGACTTCAGCTACCTGCACCCCCACGTCATCTTCAAGCGCATGAAGCAGCAGGGCGGGGTCTTCAACTACCAGAAGCAGACGGTGGCCGGCTTAGTTGCTGGCAAGGACCAGACCCTCAAGGAGCGGATGGACTGGGCCAAGATGCGGATGGACCCGACGGACATCTCCGATGTCACCGGCGCGGTTCTGAAGTTCCTCATCAATGGCCACGGACCCGCCGACAACTGGACGGGTCTTTTTATCCCCGGCGAACGTGTGCGGCTGCGCTTCATCAACACAGCCGCCCAAATGATTTTCAACGTGCGGATCCCGGGCCTGAAGATGACGGTCGTGGCTGCCGATGGTCAGAACGTGCGGCCGGTCGAAGTCGACGAATTCCAGATCGGCAACGCCGAGACCTACGACGTCATCGTCCAACCGACGGAGGACAAGGCCTTCACCCTGGTCTCCGAGGCGGTCGACCGCTCCGGGATGGGACGGGCCACCTTGGCCCCCCGCGCCGGGATGAGCGCGCCTGTCCCGCCGCTCCGCGAACGTCCGCTGGCGACGATGAAGGACATGGGCATGGATATGAGCGCCATGAAGGGCATGTCCATGGGGGGCGGTCCCGCTGACATGGCAGGCATGGACCACGCCGCTATGCCCGGCATGGATCACGCGGCGATGGGGCACAATATGGCTGCCAGGCCTGGAATGGCGGCAGGCCCCGGCATGGCCCCGCCAAAGCCGCGCGGCTCAGACGCGATGGGCGGCATGGCGGGCATGAAAATGTCCATGCGCGACCCGCAAAATGCGCCTCAGATCAGGCTTGGGCCGGGCGTGCAGACCATCGCGCCGATGCCGGTTGATCGCACCGGCGAGCCCGGCCAGGGGCTGGAAAGCGTCGGCCACCGCGTGCTCGTCTACAAGGACCTGATCGCCCTGACGCCTGGCGCGGATCTGCGACCGCCCACGCGCGCGCTCGAGATCCGACTGACCGGCAACATGGAACGGTTCATGTGGGGATTCGACGGCCGGAAATTTAGCGAGACAACCCAGCCTTACAGCTTCGAGAGGGGCGAACGGGTGCGGGTGACCCTGGTGAACGACACCATGATGGCCCACCCCATCCACCTGCACGGCCACTTCTTCGAGCTCACCCATGCGCCGGCGGGTTACGGGCCCAGGAAGCATACGGTGACCGTCCTGCCTGGAGGAAAGGTGTCGTGGGACTTCACGGCGGATCCCGGCGACTGGGCCTTCCACTGCCACATGCTCTACCACATGCACGCCGGCATGTTTCAGGTGTTCAGCGTCCGCCCGCTTGACCGGGCCAGCGCATGAACCGCCTCGCCCTGATCGCCCTGATGCACTTCGCCATGGCCGGGTCTGCCGCCGCGCAGACAATGGATCACAGCTCAATGCCGGGGATGGCGATGCCGGCGACGCCGGCCACGCCTGCGAAAGCGGCCAAGCCGGTCAAGAAACCGGCTGCGCCGCCCGCCGCACATCAGCAGCCCGCGCCCCCTGCCGCCGCGGCCGATCCGCAGGCTGGCCGTGCCATGCCCGCAGCTAGCGCCGGGACGGATCATGGGTCGATGCCAGGGATGTCCATGCCCGCCGACCCAGCGGCGCCGAAACCGGCGGCGATGCCGGGCATGGATCACGGGTCGACGCCAGGGATGAAGATGGACGGCGGCGCCCCAAGGGGGCCGCTGCTGAGCGAGATCGAAGCGCCCAAAACGGCGCCGCCCCCGCCGCCCGCTGATCACGTCGCCGACCGGTTCTTCTCCCCGGCTGCGATGGCCGAGGCGCGCGCGCAGCTGCGACGAGAGCACGGCGGCGGCGGCGTGCCCTATTCGAAAGTGATGGCGGATCTGTTCGAGTATCAAGCCCGCGCAGGCGGGGCCGACGGCTATCGCTGGGAAGGGGAGGCCTGGTTCGGCGGAGACATTCATCGCCTGGTTCTGAAGAGCGAGGGGGAGGCGACTCGGGGCGAGGGCGTCGAGAGCGCCGAAGTGCAGGCGCTCTACTCGCGGGCCGTGGGGGTCTACACCGATGTCCAAGTCGGGGTGCGGCAAGATTTTGAACCGCGTCGCCGCACCTACGCGACCGTCGGATTCGAGACGCTCTTTCCCTATTGGTTCTCCGTCGAAGGCGCCGCCTTCCTGTCGAACAAGGGCGAGCTGCTCGGCCGGGTCGAGGGAACATACGATCTGCGTCTCACCAATCGCGTGATCCTGCAGCCGCGCGCAGAGCTGAACTTCGCGGCCCAGGACACGCGAGAGACTCAGACCGGCTCAGGGCTTTCCAACGCCGAGCTGGGCCTTCGCCTGCGTTACGAGGTCCGTCGCGAGTTTGCGCCCTATGTGGGGATTTCCTGGGACCGGCAGTTCGGCAGGACGGCGGACTTCGCCCGGGCGCGAGGGGCCGACAGCGAGGCCACCAGTGTGGTCTTCGGCATTCGCGCCTTCTTCTGACCGGCCCGCTGGCGGGGTTCGGTTGCAGATCAGTTGCGCTCGACGGCGTCGATCACTGTGCTGACACCGGCGCCAGCATGCCGAACCAGGCCACAAGGCCGAGCACCGAGACGGCGAGACTGGTCTCCAGCAGGAGGCTGAGGCGCAAGGCCCCCAACGCGGCCTCGGGCGCGCCGGAGGTGTCGAGCGCCACACCCAGGGCGGGCGTGAGGCGGAAGCGGTTGGCGGCCGCGAGCCCCAACATGCCAACGAAAAGGGCGAGCTTCACAGACAGCAGCAGACCGTAGGGTGTCGTCCAGAGACCGGCGATCCGGCTTGGCCCGACCAGGAACCAGCTGTTGATCAGACCGGTGACCAGGAGGACCGCCACCAGGCCGGATCCAACACCGGAGAACCCATGCAAGGCCTTGTGGAGCCCGGCATGGGTATCGGCCGTGTGACCGCTGCGGCGGAAGGCGAGGAACCCGAACCCCACGAGGGCGCCGATCCATACGCCCGCGGCCAGTGCGTGAAGCATGTCGGCCGCGAGGTGGAGAGGGCCTTCAGCCCCTTCCGTGGCGGCGCCATGACCCATCCAGGCGAAGCTGGCGCAGACGATAGCGCCCAGGATCGCACAAGCGCTTAAGGTCCTTCGGTCAGGCCGACGAACGACAAGCAGCAAGAGCGCGAGGCCGGCGGCCGCAGTTCGCACCAGCGCCGAACGGCCAAGCCCCATGGTGGTGGCGACGGCGGACAGCGAAGACAGCTTAAGACCTTCGGTCATTGAGCCGGCGAGCATCGACGTCTGGGTCAGCAAGCCAACGAGGCTGCCGATCACTAGGCCAGCCGCGCTCCAGGACAGAAGCGGGCGCAACCAAGGCGCTCCGGGAACGGAACCCGGCCGGTGGACAGGCAGAGCGTAGAGGGCGAAGAGCGACGATCCGAAGAGGATCATCGCTCCCGCGAACTGCACCAGCCTGAGGAGGATGACCGCAGGCTCCAGCACGGCTTACTTGACCGTGAAGTCGACGCCGCCATCCATCTTGTGACCGTCGCTCGTGGCGGCGTGCCAAGTGATCTTGTAAACGCCTGGCATCAGCGCCGCCTGCGGCGTGCCGACGATGCTCAACCCGTCCTTCGAGACGCTGGTCTTCACCGGAACAGCCATGGCGTTCATCGCCGGCATGACGATCTCGAACTTCGAGAAGGCTGGCGTCAGCTTCTCGTTGAAGGTCAGGCTTATCGTCTTGGGGGCCGCAACTGTGGCGTTCGCAGCGGGGGTCGATTTGACCAGATGGGCATGAGCGGAGGCGGCGCCTGCCGCGAACAGGGCTGCGGTGGCCAAGCCTGCCGCGAAGAAGTTCTTGTGGTTGGGCATGGTGCTGTTCCCGAGGTTGTGACGCTGTCCCTTTAAGGACTACGCGTCGGCCAGCCCAGACCCCTCACGCGTCGTCTAGGTGCGACTGGGACCCGCCATCGGCTCTTGGTCGACCGAGCAGAGCCCGTGGTCGCTCAGCGATTCAATTACACGGCAGCTCGCCGCCGGACCGCTACAGCCGGCCGCGGTCATGCGGACAAGCTCTTCACGCAGCGCGCCTAACTGATCGATCTTTGCGTCCACAGCGGCCAACTGCTCCTGGGCGATGGCATTGGCGCCATCGCATACCCGCTCGGGATGATCCGACAGTTCGAGCAGATCGCGGATCGCCTCCACCGCAAAGCCGAGTTGCCGCGCATGTTTAATGAAGCCCAGCCGCCGCACGTCCCCCTCGCCATAAATGCGGCGATCGCTCTGGGTTCGCAGGGGTCTCGGCAGTAGGCCAATACTCTCGTAGAAGCGGATCGTTGTGACCTTGACGTCGGTCAGCTTGGCAAGACGTCCGATGGGGAGAGGCGACATGAAATTTTCCTTCTTTCCGTGCAAAATAAGCCATTGATCCTCCACCGACTAGAGGATGCACAGTGATGATCATGTCGAGCTGTTCATCCTCTGCCGAGACGAGGACGTTTTCGGGCTGCGGCTGTGGAGAAGCCGTCGCCTTTGACGGCGCCTCCACCGCCTATAAGCGCGTCCTCGGGATCGTGATCGCGATCAACCTGCTCGGCTTTGCGGTCGTGGGGATCGGCAGCTGGATGGCGAACTCCGCGTCATTGGCGGCCAACACCCTCGATTTCGCGGCCGACGCTGCGACCTACGCGCTCAGCCTCTGGGCGATCGGTCGAAGCGTCGAGGTCCGCAGCAACGCGGCGCTAATCAAGGGCGCCAGTCTCGGCGCGATGGCGATCGGCATTCTCGCCTTCGCGATCTGGCGCGCCATCACGGCCGCCGAGCCAGATGGCGGTGCTATCTCGGGGATGGGCCTCTTTGGCGCGGCGGCGAATCTTGTCGCCGCTGCCTTGCTGGTACGGTATCGCGATGGCGACGCCAACGTCCGGTCCGTCTGGCTGTGCACCCGCAACGACCTGATCCAGTGCCTCGCGGTCGCCGCCACGGGTGTTGCCGTCGCCGTTGCCCATTCGCGTTGGCCTGACCTGATCGTCGGAGGCCTTCTCGCAGGGGTATTTCTGAAATCATCTTGGCAGATCATCAGCCAAGCTCAGCGCGAGCGGCGGGCCGCCCAAGTCGGCACGGCGCCGCGTGAATATATAACACATTCCATCCAACCCCGCGGGCGAGTATAGAGCCCGCGATGATTGGGACGGCGATCCGAAAGTCTTTCGGCCTGTTTGTCCGCGCCGCACGCTCACGCGTCGGAGGCGGTCGCGCCGCCTCGCGCCTCAATTCGGTCCGCCACCAACCTGCGGCTCGCGGTCGGGGGTTGCTCCGCGCCACGCCACGAGGACTGACCGCCTTCTTTCTAGTCGCCTTCGTGCTCGGCTCCGTCGTCTGTAGCCCGGCCGCTCATCGTTGGTTGGACGCGGATGCGGATCAAGCCGTCAGCACCCAAGCGTCGAGCGCCGGCGCCAAGTCCGCCGGCGGGCACGAGACACCGACTAAGGGGTCCCTAGGCGGCCTGTGTACCGGCCATTGTATGTCGCACTCAATCGCATTGCCCGCGGTCTTCATCGCCTCCGCTACGCCGTTGTTGAAACAGGCTTTGTGGCGCGTGGTCAATGACCAGTGGGCGCAGGCCTCGGCCCCCGCGCGCCTGGAAAGACCTCCGAGAGTCTGACGCACCCGCCGCCGCTCAGCGGCACCCGCAAACGCGTCGGAACCTCAGAGGATACCTATTTTCATGTCACTCATCATGCGTGGCCGGCTGCGATATGCAGCCGCCAGCGCCGCTGCGATGCTCGCCGCGCTGGCCGGGGGTCAGGGTGCTGCGGCCGATCCAGCGCCGCCATTTCGAGATCTTCTCGCCCAGGCGCAGGCCAATGCGCCCCGCTTGGCCGAGGCGATGGCGGGCGTGCGCCAGGCCGAAGGCCAGGCGCGGCAGGCCGCCGCCAGGCCGAACCCGACCGCGGGCGTCGAGATCGAGAACTTCAGCGGGTCCGGGCCCTATCGCGGGATCAGCCAAGCCGACACGACCTTCTCCATCGGCCTGCCGATCGAACTGGGGGGCAAGCGCGGCGCCCGGATGGCCGCCGGTGAAGCGGGCCTGGAAGCCGCTCGAGCTCGCCTAATGCAGTCTCGCGCCGACTATGCGTTCGCACTCGCCGACGCCTACGCCCAGGCAGAGGCAGCGGAACGGCAGGTCGCGCTCGCCCAGGAGTCGCAGACACTCGCCGAGGAGGTGCTTCGGGTCGCCCGCGCGCTTGTCGGTGCGGGCAAGGAGGCGGAGTTGCGGAGCCTGCAGGCCCGAGCCGCGGTAACCTCAGCCCGGGCCGCCCTCGACGCAGCCCGGGCCGAGCGAACGTCAGCATTCTCTCGGCTCACGGCGCTCGCTGGCTCGCCAACGCCGTTTACAACCCTGAGCGAGAGCCTGCTGACCGTCCCGACCGCTCCGTCGGCGCGCGCGAACATCAACGTCCTCGGGACGCCAGCCGTCCTGGCGGCCGAGGCCGAACGTGAGGCGGCCGCCAGGCGGGTCCGTGTTGAGCGCACCCGCGCGGTCCCGGACCTGACGGTTTCTGCGGGCGTGCGGCGGTTCTCCGGCGACAATTCCACCGCCTTCGTGGCGGGGGTATCCGTCCCCATTCCTGTCTTCGACCAGAACCGCGGCGCCATCAGCGCCGCCCAGGGCGAACTGCAGGCGGCGGAGGCCCGGCTCAACGCCGCCCGGCTAGACGCGGAAGCCGATCTCCGCACCGCGCTCTACCAGATCGACGCCGCTCAGACTCGGGTCGCGGCGGCGACGGAAAGCGAAGCCACGGCGGCCGAGGCGTTCCGGCTGACCCGGATCGCCTACGAGGGCGGCAAGTCCCCTCTGCTCGAACTGATCAATGCGCGCCAGTCGCTGGCGGAAGCGCGCGCCCAAACCATTGAGGCCCAACTGGCGCGGCTCCGCGCCGAGGCCGGCCTGGCGCGCCTGCAAGGCCGCCCCTTCGGAGATCGCTGATGCCTCGCACCACGTTCGCAACCGCCAACCGGCAATGGCTCATGGGCGGCGTCGCCCTGGTCGCCGCCGTCGGCGTCGGCTTCGCCGCCGCCAAGTTCACTAGCCCGAAGGCTCCGCCGGCCGCGGAGGCCGAACCTGCGGCCGCCCACGGCGCCGACACCATGACAATGGGGTCTGGGCGACTCGCGGCGTCAGGGGTCCTGGTTCAACCCGTGTCTACGAGCGGGCTGGCGGCGGAGATCATCGCCCAGGCGTCGGTCGAGGCTGAGCCAGGTGGTGAAGCCGTGCTAACCGCCCGGGCGCCGGGGTCGGTCTCGCGCATCCTGAAACGGCTCGGCGACCCGGTCCGGGCGGGGGAGACCATCGCCCTCGTTCAAAGTCGCGAGGCGGCCCAGATCGCGGCGGCGCGAGGCGTCGCCACCGCCAAGGCCGATCTGGCCCGCAAGGTTCTGGCCCGCGAGCGGAGCCTCTACGAGCAGAAGGTCAGTCCACGCCAGGACCTCGAACAGGCGCAGGCCGAGCTCGCTGCCGCCGAGGCGGAAGCACGTAGCGCCAGCTCCGCGGTGAGCGCCGCCGACGTCTCGCGCGATGGGCGCTATGTCATGGTGGTGAGCCCGATCAACGGGCGCATCACGGCCATGTCCGCCAGCCTGGGCGCGTTCGTCCAGCCGGAGACGGAACTCTTCCGGATCGCCGACCCGGCGCGAATCCAGATCGAAGCGGCTGTCACCGCGACCGACGCCAATCGCATCCGACCGGGAGACCAGGCGGTCATCGAGACGAACACCGGCGAGACCCGTTCCGCCGTCGTGCGTTCCGTGACGCCCGGCGTAAGCAAGGAGACGCGCTCCGCGACGGTCGTCCTGGCCCTGACCGGCGGCGCCGGCGTCGTGCAGCCGGGCCAGTTGGTTCGAGCCCGCATCACATCCCGCCAGTCGGCGTCCTCCGGCATCGTCGTGCCAGAAGACGCCGTCCAGGTGGTCGAAGGCCGGGACGCGGTCTTCGTCCGCACAACCAAGGGCTTCCGCGTTCAGCCGGTCACGGTGGGACAGCGGAGCGCCGGTCGCGTCCAGATCGTCGAGGGGCTGAAGGGCGGGGAATCCATCGCCACGCGCAATGCCTTCCTGCTGAAGGCCGAGCTCGGCAAGAGCGCCGAAGAAGAATGACCCCGACCCTCACACCCGGAGACATGCCGCAATGATCGGCCGCATCCTGTCCATGGCGGTGAAGGGGCGTTGGTACGTCGTCTTCATCACCCTCATCATCGCCGTCTTCGGCGCGTGGCAGCTCAGCAAGCTGCCGATCGACGCCGTTCCCGACATCACCAACAAGCAGGTCCAGATCAACACCGTCGATCCGTCGCTCTCGCCGACCGAGATCGAGAAGCGGGTCACCTTCCCGATCGAGACCGCGCTCGCGGGCATTCCGGGCTTGGAAACCACGCGCTCGATCTCGCGCAACGGCTTCAGCCAGGTCTCGGCGGTCTTCAAGGAAAGCACCGACCTCTACTTCGCGCGCCAGCAGGTGGCGGAGCGCCTGACCCAGGCGCGCGACACCTTGCCGGCGGGGGTCCAACCCCAGATCGGGCCGGTCACGACCGGCCTGGGCGAAGTCTACATGTACACGGTCGAGTTCGCGAACCCGGGGGGAAAGGGCGCCAAGATCAAGGACGGCGGCCCGGGTTGGCAAAGCGATGGCTCGTATCTGACCGTCGAAGGCGAGCGCCTCGCCGACGCCGTCTCCCAGGCGAGCTATCTGCGCACCGTCCAGGACTGGATCATCCGCCCGCAGCTGCGGACGGTAAACGGTGTAGCCGGCATCGACTCGATCGGCGGCTACGAGAAGCAGTATGTGGTCGAGCCGGATCCAGCCAAGCTCGCCGCCTACGGCGTGTCCTACACCGACTTGGCCAAATCGCTGGAAGCCACCAACCTGTCGGTGGGGGCCAACTTCATCCAGCGCGCCGGCGAGGCGTACCTCGTTCGCGCAGATGCGCGGGTGCGGACCCTCGACGAGATCGCCAATGCGGTGATCGCGACGCGCGGCACGGTGCCGGTGACGGTGAAGGACGTGGCGACGGTGCGAATCGGCGGCGACCTGCGAACGGGCGCGGCCACCAAGGACGGTCGTGAAACCGTCGTTGGCACGGCGCTGATGCTGATCGGCGAGAACAGCCGCACCGTCGCCAAGGCGGTCGGCGACAAACTCAGCGAAGTGAAGAAATCGCTTCCGCCAGGAATCGTCGTCCACACGGCCCTCGATCGCTCCGTGCTCGTCAACGCCACCATCGGCACCGTCGAGCGCAACCTCACTGAGGGCGCCATCCTCGTGGCGGTGACGCTCTTCCTGCTGCTCGGTAACGTCCGCGCCGCCTTCATCGCCGTGCTGATCATCCCGTTCTCGTTCTTGATGATGGCCATAGGGATGAACAGCCTGAAGGTGCCTGGGAACTTGATGAGCCTCGGCGCTCTGGACTTCGGTCTGATCGTCGACGGCACCGTGATCATCATCGAGAACTGCCTCTTGCGATTGGCGGAACGGCAACATCACGAGAATCGCCTGCTCAATCTCAATGAGAGGCTGGAGACCGTGCTACGGGCGTCCCAGGAGATGATCCGGCCGACGGTCTATGGGCAGGCGATTATCTTCCTGGTGTTCGCGCCGCTCCTCACCTTCACGGGGGTAGAGGGCAAGACCTTCTCGCCGATGGCGATCACCATCATCCTGGCGCTGGCCGCAGCCTTCGTCCTGTCGCTCACCTTCGTGCCGGCCATGGTCGCGCTGCTCATGCGCGGCAAGGTGTCGGAAAAGGAAGTTCGGATCCTGCAGTGGCTGCGGGTTCGCTACGAACCGCTGCTGGCCCGCTCGGTCGCCAGGCCCTGGCCGTTCATTGGGGCGGCGCTGGGGGTGTTCGTCCTGGGCGGCGTGGTCTTCACGACGCTGGGTCAGGAGTTCATCCCCAGGCTCGACGAAAAGAATATCGCGCTGGGGGCCCTGAAGATCCCTTCGACGTCGCTCGAGCAGTCCAAGGGGATGCAGGAACAGGTGGAAAGGGCGGTCACGTCCCTACCGGAGGTGGCGATGATGTTCTCCAAGACCGGGACGGCGGAGGTCGCCACCGATCCCATGCCGCAGAACCAGTCGGACGGCTTCGTCATCCTGAAGCCCAGCGAGGACTGGCCCAAGGGCGTGAAGAGCAAGGAGCAGGTCGCTGATCGAATTCTGAAGAAGGTCGAGCCGCTGCTGGGCAACAGCTATGAGATCACCCAGCCGATCCAGATGCGCTTCAACGAGCTCATCGCCGGCGTGCGCGGCGACGTGGCCATCAAGCTCTACGGCGACGATCTCGAGAAGATGAGCGCCGCCGGCGCGAAGATCGGCGCCGCCCTCCAAGGCATCCAAGGGGCCGAGGGTGTACGGGTTGAGCAGACCGCCGGCGCGCCCACTCTCGACGTTCGGTTCGACCGCGCGGCCATCGCCCGGTTCGGCCTCACGGTCGAGGAGGTGGCTGATACGCTGGCCACCGCGCTTGGGGGCCGCGAGGCCGGCAGCGTCTTCGAAGGCGATCGGCGCTTCGACATCATCGTGCGCGTGCCGATGGCCATGCGGGACGATCTCGACGCCTTGGGCGCCACGCCGGTGATGTTGCCGGCCGCCGAAGGGCGACCGCAACAGTCCGTGCCGCTGAGGCAGCTGGTCGAGCTTCGGTTCACCGATGGTCTCAATCAGGTCAGCCGCGAAAACGGCAAGCGGCGCGTGGTCATCCAGGTCAACGTGCGGGACCGAGACATCGGATCCTTCGTGACCGAAGCCCGGGCCAAGGTCGAAGCGGTGCAACTGCCGCCCGGCTCTTACCTGCAGTGGGGCGGCCAGTACGAGAACTTGAAGGCGGCCACGACCCGGCTGTCGATCGTCGTGCCGATCTGCTTCCTGATGATCTTCCTGATCCTCTTCATGGCGCTGGGCGGGTTGGCGCCCGCGGTGTCAGTGTTCGCGGCTATTCCCTTGGGTCTCGCCGGCGGTGTCTTCGCCTTGGCGCTAACCGGGATCACCTTCTCGATCTCGGCGGCCGTGGGCTTCATCGTGCTGGCCGGCGTCGCGGTATTGAACGGGCTCGTCGTCATGTCGAGCATCAAGCAGCGCCTCGAGGAGGGGCTACCGGTTGCGAGGGCGATCGTGGAAGGCTCAATCGAGCGGTTCCGGCCAGTGCTGATGACAGGTCTGGTCCCCGCGATCGGCTTCATTCCGATGGCCCTGGCCCACGGAACCGGCGCGGAGGTGCAGAAGCCGCTGGCGATGGTCGTGATCGGCGGGCTCATCACAGCCACACTGGTGACGCTCCTTGTCCTACCCGCTCTCTCGCAGCTCATCCTCAGCATCGGCCGGAAGCGGGCGATCGAGGATGTCAGCCCGGCCCCGTTGCACCCCCAAGCGACCTGACCGGGCGCGCCGGCGTGGATCGCCCCCTGTCCACGCCGGCGCCTTCCTTTCCAGAGAGGCGATCCTTGTCGAAATGCTCCTGCCCAAACCCGTCCGCTCCTGGCGCTGGCCCGCGACAGGGCGGCGCCGAGAGTCCGTCCAGCATCCATTTTCACCGTCTTCAGGAGTGATCCATGCAGATCCCCGGCCAAGCCGTACTTCTCCGCATCTACACCGACGAGCAGGCGCTCCTGGGTGACCGTAACCTGATCGACGTCGTTGTGGGTCGCGCCCGCGACGCCCGTCTCGCGGGCGCGACAGTGCTCCGCGGTCTCAAGGGCTTCGGCGAGTCGATCCGGATGCACCAGCACCGAACCTTTGGTCTCGACGACAACCTGCCGGTGGTCATCGAGATCGTCGATGAGGAGGCCCGTCTGCGGGCTTTCGTGACCGCCCTCGATGACCTGACCGATATCGGCCTGGTCACCTTCGAGAAGGTCGAGGTGCTCCGGTACGGCGGACACCACCCCGAACAGCACAGCTAGGCTGGCGGACATCTCGATGGCTCACGACGTGCTCCAGCTGGAGCTCTCCAACCTGCTGCCCAATGAGGCCGACGCCTGTCGCCGCTGCACCGAGACGCTCGTGCGAAATCTCACCGCGCGCGCCGAGATCAGCTCGGTGGACATCCTCGACACTCCGTCCGACGGCAAGGTCGTATCCATACGGTTCGACGGAGTCAGGACGTCCGCCGACCAGGTCGAAGAGGCCTTAAGGCGAATGGCCACGTCGCTCACGGAGCGGTTCGGGCATTTCAGTCTGCCTCTGGGCGGAGGGGCCCGTTCCGGCGCCGCCGAGCAGATCATCGCCTGTCTCCGGAACGAATCCGGCGTGTGCCTGGTCGAGATCAGGGCGGATGGGCGGAGCTTCGTCGAATACGACCGTCGTCGAACGGACGAGGTCCGTTTGCAGGCCGCCATCCGAACGGTCGAGGTTGAGTCTGAATCAGACGATGTCCCGATCCCGCGATTGAGTCCCACCACCGACGATCGGGCCCAGCCGGCGGAGCTGTCGGTTGATGGCGTCGAGCCCGCCCGCCGTCCCGGAGGCCATAAGCAAAGGCCGAAAGATCACGACCACCCGCATGGCGGCGTGTTTGGAGAGCGTACTGAACTGATCTTTGCGATCGTCGCGGGCGCCATGCTGGGCGTCGGCTGGCTGGCGGGCAAGACGGTCGGGGGCGTCCTGCCGATCGCCTGCTACCTGTTGGCCTATGTTTTCGGGGGCGCTTTCACCGTCAAGGAGGCGCTCGATAACCTGCGCCATCGGCGGTTCGCGATCGACACCCTGATGCTGCTGGCGGCTATCGGCGCCGCCACCCTCGGCCAATGGGCGGAAGGCGCCCTGCTGCTCTTCCTCTTCAGTCTCGGCCATTCCCTTGAGCACTATGCCATGGGGCGGGCGCGGCGCGCGATCGAGGCCCTGGCGGAGCTCGCGCCCGAGACCGCCACGGTCCGGCGTGGCGACGCGACTGAGGACATTCCCGTCGCGGACCTGCAGATCGGCGATATTGTCCTGGTGCGGCCCAATGAGCGGATCGCGGCCGACGGCGTCGTGATCCTGGGCGAAAGCAGCGTGAACCAGGCCCCGGTCACCGGGGAAAGCGTTCCCGTCGACAAGGCGCCCGCGGCCGACCGCAACCTCGATTTCGCCAAGGCGGGCGCTGAACAGCGGGTCTACGCCGGCACCATCAACGGTGCGGGCGCGCTTGATATCGGGCTCACCTCAAGGTTTGTTCGCTAAAGTGCGCTTAGAAGAACGTTACGCGAACGGGGTTCAAGCTGCTCGGAACAGGCGATCACGTGGATCATGAAGCGGCCGTTCTCCGGCTGCGGCGGCGGGGGCGGCATCGCGCCAAAGATAGTCGCCGGTGAGGCCGATGTGCTGCCAACTCATCGGCGACAGATGGGCGATGAGTTGGCCTGGCGAATCCTGGCCGTTGGTGCGGAGATGGTCCGCGGCGCGCTGCATATATAATGTGTTCCAGAGCGCGATGGCGGCGATGACCAGGTTGAGACCTGACGCCCGGTGCTGTTGGTTCTGCAAGGTGCGATCCGCGATCCGACCTTGCTTGTGTACGAACACGGCTTGGGCCAGGGCGTGACGGGCTTCGCCCTTA
>NZ_SZWJ01000045.1:0-33783 GCF_012184455.1 Caulobacter sp. SSI4214
AGCTAGAGCGTGATAGCCGAAAGTGTGAGCGGTTTCGGCGGTTATCACGCTCTAAATGTTTGATTTAGAGCCTTTTTTCCGCCCGAATGATTCCATTCGAGCGGATAAGGCTCTAGGCTCGCCGCATGAAACGCTCGATCCTCGCGCTTCTGGCGCTCGCCCTTTTGCTCCCTGTCTCGACCCGCGCCGCCGATTGGCCGACCAAAGAGGGCGACTTCATCGCCCGCGACGTCACCTTCAAGTCGGGCGAGACGCTGGCGGAGGTCCGGTTGCACTACACGACGCTGGGCACGCCGCACCGCGACGCCAAGGGGCGGATCGACAACGCGGTCATGGTGCTGCATGGCACGGGCGGCTCGGGCAAGAACTTCCTGGTTCCGGTGTTCGCCGACGAACTCTACGGCCCGGGCCAGCCGCTGGACATCGGCAAGACCTTCGTGATCCTGCCCGACAACATAGGCCACGGAGGCTCGTCCAAGCCCAGCGACGGCCTGCGGATGGCGTTTCCGCACTACGACTACGACGACATGGTCGCCTTGCAGCACAGATTGCTGGTCGAGGGCCTGGGCGTAACGCGGCTGAAGCTGATCCTGGGTACGTCCATGGGCTGCATGCACGCCTTTGTCTGGGGCGAGACCTATCCAGGATTCGCTGAGCGCCTGGCGCCGTTCGCCTGCAACACGGTCGCCCTGGCCGGCCGCAATCGCATGTGGCGCAAGATGGCCATCGACGCGATCAAGGCCGACCCCGCCTGGATGAACGGGAACTACACGACCCAGCCGATCGCGGGCATCCGCGCCGCCGCCGACCTGCAGATCATCGCCGGCGCCAATCCGATCGCGCTTCAGGCCCAGTATCCGACCCGCGAAGCGGCCGACAAGGTGCTGGAGCAGTCCTTCGCGCGCATGACCAGCGCCTACGAGGCCAATGACGCGCTCTACTACCTGGACGCCTCGCGCGACTATGACCCGTCGCCGGGGCTGGAGAAGATCACCGTGCCGGTGCTCTGGGTGAACTCGGCCGATGACTTCATCAATCCGCCCGAGTTGGGCCTTGCCGAGCGCATGGTCAAACGGATGCCGATGGCGCGCTTCGTGCTGATCCCAGCCTCGGTCGAAACCCGTGGCCACGGCACGCACACCTCGGCCCGGTTCTGGAAGACGGATTTGGCGAAGCTGCTTTCGCAATAGGCGCATATCGGCCTGTCGAACGCGGACGGTTCTCAAGCGGCGCCGGACATGCCTCTATGCCGTTCAGGCAAAAGGGGGAGGCCTTGATGCGGCCATCGACGAAATTTCTGACCGCCTTCGCTCTGGCGGCGGCGCTGCCGGCGGCGGCGCGGGCGCAAACGCCGGCTCCGCTTCGCCCGGACCAGACCGCGTTTCGCGCGCTCTATCAGGAGCTGGTCGAGACCGACACCAGCGCCACGACGGGCAGCTGCACGGCCTTGGCGGACAAGATCGAGGCGCGCCTGCGCCAGGCCGGCTATGGCGACGGCCAGATCACGCGCTTCGCCGACCCGAACTACCCCAAGGAGGGCGGCATCGTCGCCGTCCTGCCCGGAACCTCCAAGACGCTGAAGCCGCTGCTGCTTCTGGGCCATCTCGACGTGGTCGTGGCCAAGCGCGAGGACTGGACCCGCGACCCGTACAAGCTGGTCGAGGAGAACGGCTACTTCTATGGCCGGGGTACGGCGGACATGAAGGCCATGGACGCCATCTGGATCGACGCCATGACGCGCTTCAAGGCCCAGGGCTATCGCCCCAAGCGCGCGATCAAGCTGGCCCTGACCTGCGGCGAGGAAGGCGGCTCGCCGTTCAACGGAGCCGAATGGCTGACCAAGAACCGGCCCGATCTGGTCGCCGCGGAATTCGCGCTGAACGAGGGCGGCGGCGGGCGCACCGACGGTAAGGGCAAGGTCGTGACCGCCAGTATGCATGTCGGCGAAAAGGCGGTGGCGCAGTTCCGGGTCGAGACGACCAATCCGGGCGGCCATAGCTCGGTTCCGGTTCGCGACAACGCCATCTACGAGCTGGCCGACGCGCTGACGCGGATCCGGGATCTTGAATTTCCGCTGCGGATGAGCCCGACGACCCAGGCCTTCTTCGCCCGCGCCGGCGCCGCGCGGGGCGACGACCTGGGCAAGGCGATGGTGGCGCTATCGAAGGACCCGACCGACAAGGCGGCCGAGGCCATCGTCAACACCGATCGCAGCTACCACTCGATGCTGCGCACCACCTGCGTCGCCACGACGCTGACCGGGGGCCACGCCGACAACGCCCTGCCCCAGCGGGCCAGCGCCAACATCAACTGCCGGGTCTTCCCCGGCGAGACCGTCGAAAGCGTCCGCGCGGCGCTGGCGGCGGCGATCAACGATCCCAAGGTCACGGTCACGACCCGGCCGATGCGCGGGCCGCTGGCCCAACCGCCGCCGCTGGATCCCAAGGTGATCGGCCCGGCGGAAAAGCTGGTCGCCAAGTACTATCCGGGCGCGCCGCTGGTTCCCACCATGTCGACCGGCGCGACCGACGGCATCTTCCTCGAGGCGATCGGCATCCCGTCCTACGGCCCGCCGGGGACGTTCAGCGACCCGGACGGCAACGGCACGCACGGCCTCAATGAGCGCCTGGCGGTTCGGGCGCTATACACGGGCCGCGAGCTGCTGACTGAGCTGGTGAAGATCTACGCCGACGCCGACTGAAGGCGTCGGCTGACTTAGGGCGGCAAGGCCCTGGCCTCTAGAGACTGTCTACGAAGCCGGCCAGTGGCTTAGCAGGGTCTGAGCATCGAAATAGTCACGCCAGGAGCGGATCTTCCCATCGGAGACTTCGAACACGCCCGCGACCGGAAGCTCGACCCAGCCGCTGGCCAGGCGGTGGCGATCCAGCCGCTCCAGAAAGACCAGGCCCCCGGCGGTCGCTTCACGCAGGACCAGGAATTGGTTTTCCAGCGTGGGCGCGAAGAACGGCTCCAGGACCGCGCGAACGCCCTCGGGACCGCGCACTGTCCCGATGGGCGGCGGGTTCGTGTACTCGCAACGGGGGTCGAGGTAGGGCTGGGCCTCATCGTAGGCCAGCCGCTCCATCGCCTTGAGGAAGGCGTGGACGACCTCGGAAGGTGATTGGGCCGGGTTGGGCATGTCGGGGGTCTCTTGGCTCGCGACGTATGGCGGGATCAGGTCGTGGCGGCGCGGACTTGACGTCGCTGCTCCAGGTAGAGGCATCGGGCGGCCATGACGTAGAGACCGATGCTTCCGCTGGCCGCCACGAAGGCCAGCCAGGGCAGGGGATGCATTCCCACGGCCCGAGCGCGGGGGAAAAGCAGCACGGCGGCGAGGCCCGCCGCCATCAGCAGGTCGAACCAGATCTGATTGCCCCAGGCGTTTCGCGTGTGCTCCGCCCACACGGCCGCGAAGCCTTCACGCGCGATGGTCGCCAGAGACCATGCGGTGAGAAGGCCAGCCAGAACGGCCGGTCCGATCCAAGATCCACGCAAGGGCGGACGGCCGGCGGCGTGCGTCGCCCCGAGGAAGACGAAGCCCAGGGCTGCGAACCAGGGCATAACCTCGTAGAGAGAAGGCGTCATGGGGACTCCTGTAGCGGTCGCTACAGATTAGCGTATGTAGCGATCGCTACAAGAGGTGATCGATGGCGATCCGAGAGGAACAGCGCGAACGCGTGCTCGAGGCCTTGATGGCCCACCTTTTGGGGACGGGCTTGTCCCAGACCAGCCTGCGCCAGCTCGCCGCGGCCGCGGGCGTCAGCGACCGCATGTTGCTCTACTATTTCGCCGACAAGGCGGAAGTGATGACCGAGGTGATGCGACGCCTGGCCTTCGACATGGCCCAGCGGCTGAGCCTGGCTGTTCCCGAAGGCGCGGCCATGAAACCGGCGGCGCTGATGGCGCTGGCGGGGCGCTTCGTCCTCGATCAGGATTTTCTGCCCTATATGCGCCTCTGGCTGGAAGTGATCGGCGCGGCGGCGCGCGACGAAGCCCCTTTCGGGGACATCGCGAAACAGGTGACGCAGGCCTTTCTCGACTGGATCGAACACCGCATCGACGCTCCGTCGGGCCCTGCCCGCGAAGGGATGGCGGCAATGATCCTAGCGCTCGTCGATGGTCTCGTGCTGGTCGAGGTCGGAGCCGGCCACGACCAGGCTTGCCAGGCGGTAGAGACCCTGGAGGCCCTGGCCGAGCTTGGATGACCGATATCCTAGAGCCTTATCCGCTCGAATGGAATCATTCGAGCGGATAAGGCTCTAAATCAAACATTTAGAGCGTGATAACCGCCGAAACCGCTTACACTTTCGGCTATCACGCTCTAGGCGGTCCCGGCCACGATGGCGGGGCGGGAATGTTTTCTTTCAGGCCTTCTTCAGCCAGCGCGCGCGCAGCTTGGCCACATTGGGCGGATCGGCGCGGAAGTCGCTGGCCAGCCCCAGGCGGGCGTTGCACGAGGGGCAGCGGACCGAGTCCTCGTCGGCCAGCTCGGCCGGCGGGTCGAAGCGCGTGCCGCACGGCTTGCACTTCCAGTCGCCGGTGGGCGCGGGCGGCGGAGGCGGCGGCGGTGGCGCGGCCTGAGGCGTGAACACGGTCGTGCGAGCCGACGGCTTGACCATGCGCTCAAGCGGCGGCGGCCCGCCGGGGGCGGCGACCGGGCTCTTGAGGCTCAGGGTCTTGCGGCGCGGGGGCTCGCTTTCGCTCATGACATCGCTGGCGGCTGTGGAAGGACCCGGGCTTGCTGCATGAAAGCGGCCCGAAACACAAGCCTTATAGGACTTACCAGCGCGGCTTCAAACTGAAGGACAGAGCCACGACGTCGTCCTTCTGGGTGGCCAAACCCATGATGCCGTCCTTGGCGCGGATCTCGCGATGGATATAGCCCAGCGACGCCTGCATGGGTCCGCGCCGCCAGGCAACGCCGGCCTGGCTGTCGCCGATCAGGCGGCTGGCGGCGTCCTGGGTCAAGCCGGCCCGGCTCCAGTCGCCGTTCTGGCCGCGCAGCATGTTGAAGCCGACCGCGCGCCCGCTGGCGGCGGCGTAGATGTACCAGCGCCCCCGGTCGCCGAAGGTCGCGTCGCCGTCGTGCAGGCCCAAGGCATCCTGGACCTGCCCCTTCATCGCCTTGCCCAGGCGCACCGTGGCGCCGGCCTCCGCCGAGCCGCCGCTGCCGCCGAAGCCCACGCCGGCGTGCGGGGTGACGTCCAGGGCGTACTTGCCGTCGCCAAATTGCATCGCCGCCGGCCAGCCGCGCGTGACGGTGACGTCGACATCGCGCGCCTCGTAGGCCTCGGCGCCGGGGCGAACCAGGACCAGGGGCGCAACGGCCGCCACGCGGGCCACGCCGCCGACCGAGACGCGCACCGAGTCTATCGGCCCGCCGGGTTCGGCCTGGTGTGTGAAGGCGTTCGAGCGCCAGCTCACCGGCCCGACGCCCGCGTAATAGCGGTCGCCGTCCAGAAGGCGGGCGTCGCCCGCCGTTCCAGCGGGAGAAAGGGCGAAGCCGCCCTCCAGCCTGGCCTCGGACGCGGCGGGATCCAGCGCCGCGAAGCCCGCCCCGCTAGCGGGCGGGATGATCGTACGATCCGCCTCGGGTTTGACGACGAAGGACATCTTGGCGGCGGCCGACTGCCCGGCATGGGCCAAGGTCGCGTGGACGCTGATGGCCGCGATCACGGCCATGGCGCAAAAGACGGTTCGCTCCCCAGCGGTCCGCATCGCGGAATCCCCATCCCAATGGACACTCAGCCTACGCGCTTCGCAGCGTCTGTCCATCGCGACGGAAGCGCACAGGATGAACCGCGATCATCGACCAAGGTTCCGCCTTATTTCGGAGCCGCCCGCCCAAACGCGCGACGGCGGCGCGATCGCCCGCGCCGCCGTCCTATGTCCTTCTGAATGCCTGTTTGAAGGGCCGCCGGCCTACTGGCAGGCCAGGCATTCCTCGTAGTCGGTCTTGGCCGGAGCGTCGAAGCCGCCCGCCGCCTCGCCCTTGCCCTCGGCGCCGGCGTAGGCCGCGCGTTGCACCGACTTGGAGCGCAGGTAGTACAGGCTCTTCACGCCGCGCTCCCAGGCCGACCAGTGCAGCATGTGGAGGTCCCACTTGTCGACGTCGCCCGGCAGGAAGACGTTGACCGACTGGCTCTGGCAGATTTCCGGCGTGCGGTCGGCGGCCAGTTCGATCACCCAGCGCTGGTCCAGCTCGAAGGCGGTCTTGTAGACGTCCTTGTCGTCCTGGCTCAGGAAGTCCAGGTGCTGGACCGAACCCTCGTGCTCCAGGATCGAGCCCCACACCGCGTCGGTGTTATGGCCCTTCTCCTCGAGCAGCTTCTCCAGATAGGGGTTCTTGACCGCGAAGGAGCCCGACAGGGTCTTGTGAGTGTAGATGTTGGCCGGGATCGGCTCGATGCCCGCCGACGTGCCGCCGCAGATGATCGAGATCGAGGCGGTCGGGGCGATGGCCAGCTTGTGCGAGAAGCGTTCCATGGAGCCGCGGTCGGCGGCGTCGGGGCACGGGCCCTTCTCTTCGCCCAGCTTGATCGAGGCCTTGTCGGCCTCGCGGCGCAGGTGCTTGAACATCCGCATGTTCCAGCTCTTGGCCAGGGCGCTCTCGAACGGCACGTTCTGGCTTTGCAGGAAGCTGTGGAAGCCCATCAGGCCCAGGCCCACCGAACGCTCGCGCATGGCGGCGTAGGCGGCCGTCGAGGCCGCGTCGGGGGCGCGATCGATGAAGTCCTGCAGAACGTTGTCGAGGAAGCGCATGACGTCCTCAATGAACAGCGGATGGTCGCGCCATTCCAGGAAGGTTTCGGCGTTGACCGACGACAGGCAGCAGACGGCGGTGCGCTCGTTGCCCAGATGGTCCGTGCCGGTGTGCAGCATGATCTCGCTGCACAGGTTCGACTGCCGCACCTTCAGGCCCAGCTCCCGCTGGTGCTGGGGCATGGCGCGGTTCACGCTGTCCGAGAAGATCAGATAGGGCTCGCCGGTCTGCAGGCGCAGCTCCAGCACCTTCTGCCACAAGGCGCGGGCGTCGACCTCGCGCAGCACTTCGCCGGTCTTGGGCGAGCGCAGGCCGAACTTCTTGCCGTCGCGCACGGCGAACATGAATTCGTCCGTGATGTTGATGCCGTGGTGCAGGTTCAGGGACTTGCGGTTGAAGTCGCCCGACGGCTTGCGGATTTCGAGGAACTCCTCGATCTCCGGGTGGTGGATGTCGAGATAGACGGCGGCCGAGCCGCGGCGCAGCGAGCCTTGGCTGATCGCCAGGGTCAGCGAGTCCATCACGCGGATGAAGGGGATGATGCCCGAGGTCTGGCCCTGGCCCTTGACCTTCTCGCCGATCGAGCGGACGCCGCCCCAGTAGGTGCCGATGCCGCCGCCATTGGCCGCCAGCCAGACGTTCTCGTTCCAGACGCCGAGGATGCCGTCCAGGCTGTCGTTCACGGCGTTCAGGAAGCAGCTGATCGGCAGGCCGCGATCGGCGCCGCCATTCGACAGCACCGGCGTGGCCGGCATGAACCACAGGCGGCTCATATAGTCGTAGACGCGCTGGGCGTGGTCGGCGTCGTCGGCGAAGGCCGTGGCGACGCGCGCGAACATGTCCTGATAGCTTTCGCCCGGCAGGAGATAGCGGTCTTCCAGCGTGGTCTTGCCGAAATCGGTCAGCAAGGCGTCGCGCGACCGGTCGACCTCGACCTTGCGCACCAGCGCCAGCTGGGGTCGTTGCGACGGCTTGATCGCCGTCAGCCGGGCTTCGTTCCGAACGCTCGTCTTCACCGCTTCACTGCCGTTCATGACCGAATCCATTGCTCAATCAGCGTGTTCCGGAGAAGGGAAACACCCCGGCCAGCCGCTACATGTTGTGGCTGAGGAGCCCCCTCAACCCACATATGGGGCCATAGTGGTGAATGACTCGTCAACGCCTCGCGGGCGAGTTTTTCGTTAACAAACTGTGCACGCCGCGAACTTGTGAGGCAGGATCAACGGGTTGCGCCAGCGAACTTTTTTCAGGCGCGACAGGAGGCCGCAAGCGGCTCCCAGACATCCGCCCCCGGACAACGTCGTTCGCTAACAGACGGACCACAAGGGATAGGGGCGCGCGGTGGACAGGACCGCGTCAACGGAGGCCCAGGGAGGCCTCGGCGAAAGCCTCGCCGCCCGGCCTTTGGGGGCAAGATCGGCGCGCCCGCGAAACGCCAAAGCGCCGCCCAAAGAGAAAGGGCCCGGCGTTTCCGCCGGGCCCTCCCCGTAGCAATGTGATTCGATCTTAGAAGTTGATCGAGATCGTGGAACGGCGGTTCAGCGGTTCCTTCACGCCATCGCCGGTGGCGACGGCCGGTTGGCTCTTGCCCTTCCAGTCCACGCCGAGCACGGACTGCGGCACGCCTTGCGACACCAGAGCGTCGGCGACGGCCTTGGCGCGGCGTTCCGACAGCTTGATGTTGTACTTCACCGAACCCGAGGTGTCGGTGTGACCGACGACCACGATCTTCGTGGCGTGACCGGCGTTGGCGTACTTAGCCGCTTCCGTGACCACCGATTGCGCGTCCGCCGTCAGGACCGATTGGTCGAACGGGAAGTACACAATGAACTCGCGAGCCTCGTACTGCGGCGGCGGGGGCGGCGGCGACGCGAACGAGTAGCGCAGACCCACGGTCAGCGACTGGTCCTTGTACTCGCCGGTGAACGCGCCCGGCGCCAAGGCGCCCGAACCCGTCGTCTGCCAAGAGTGATCAGCACCGCTGATATAGCGGTAGGTGAAGTCAATCTTCAGCTTGTCCGAAGCCTTGATCGAAGCGCCGGCGATGGCTTGGTAGGCCACGGCCATGTCGTTGTCGTCGACCGACAGGTTTTGGATCGCGGCGTTCGTCGCGGAAATAGCGCCGACGTTGCTGAACTGGCCCAGGGCCTTGACGTCCAGACGGTTGATGCCGACGCCGACGCCGACGAACGGGTTGATCCACGAATTCGGGGCGAAGTCGTAAAGGACGTTCGCCATCAGGGTCCAGGACTCGATCGAGCCGTCCGGAGCGCCGCAGACGGCGGAAGCGGCCGTGCGCGTCACGCCGGGGGTGCAGAGACCAACCGGGGTGCGCACGCCCGGACCGTGAACGGCCTTCAGGTCGCCGGGGCGGTAGCCGCCTTCGACTTCAGCGCGCCAGTGCGGGTCGAACTGGTAGCCCAGACGGACGAAGCCCGCCCAGTCGTCCTTAGACTTCCAAGCCCAGTGATAATGATCGCCGTCCGGCGCATTCACTTCCGACTCGGACTTGATGGCTTGCGGCCAGTGATAGCCAAGATCGACCGCGCCGTACCAGCCGGTCTCTTGGGCCGAAACGCCCGACGCGGCGAACACCGCGGCCAGAGCAGCTCCCGCCAGGAGGTTGAGTTTCATCGTTGAAGAGCCCTCTATTGCCCTGCCCAGGCCGGATACCGACCGAGCATCGTTATACCAAGGCGAACGCCACGGGAAAGTGTCAGCAAAGACACACTCGTCAGGTTTCGCCCCTTCGCTATTGCTCAGGAAAGCTAAACAAGACCGCCCCTCAGAATCAACATCCGAGCGTGTCCGCCAACATCCGCTTATGGGAAGCGTCAGCGTCTTTGCGTTCGCACGTGAATAGGTCCGGCGCAAGGGCTTGAGCCGAGGAAAAGGCCCGACAAGCGGCGACAGTCGCCAAAAATCCCCACCTTGAGCGCCCTAAATCCAAGTCCAGACAGGATATCGGTCAGTCCAGGGTCGTTCTGTAGCGCGCCATCGCCAACGCGGAGATCACCAGGACGAACAGTCCGAGCGCGGAAAGACTTGACCATAGCTGAGCCACGTCCAGCCCCTTGAGCAGGGCGCCGCGCACCACCCGAAGAAAATGCGTCACCGGAATCACGTCGCCCAGGGCCTGAGCCCAGCCCGGCATCCCTCGGAACGGGAACATGAAGCCCGAGAGCAGCATCGACGGCATCATGTAGAAGAACGACATCTGCATCGCCTGCAGCTGGGTGCGGGCCAGGGTCGAGATCAGAAAGCCCAGGGCCAGCGAGCCGACGATGAACAGCATGACGCCCAGCGAGAGGGCGACCCAGCCGCCGGCCATCGGGACCTGGAACAGCGCGCGGGCCAGCACCAGGATCACCGCCGTCTGGATCAGCCCGACCGCCACATACGGCGCCAGCTTGCCGATCATCACCTCGATCGGCCGCGCCGGCGTGGCCAGCAGGCTCTCCATCGTGCCGCGCTCGTACTCTCGCGTGACGCCCAAGGCCGTCATCATCACCAGAGTCATCGACAGGATCACGCCCAGCAGGCCCGGCACGATGTTGTAGGCGGTGATGGCCTCGGGATTGTAGCGGCGGTGGATCACCACCGCGAACGGCGCGCTCGCCGACGCGCCCTGACCCCGCTGAGCGACAGCGCCGACCAGATCGCGCGACAGGGCCGTGGTCGGCAGGCTGGACAGCGCCGCGATCGCCCCGCCGGTGGCGGCGGGGTCCGAGGCGTCGGCCTCGACCAGGATCTGGGCGTCATCGCCGCGCGCCACGCGCCGCGTGAAGTCGGCCGGAATGGTCAGGGCGAACTGGACCTCGCCGCGCGCCACGGCCTCGTCCAGCTCGCCGGGCGAGGACGCGGCGCGGACGATCTTGAAATAGCCGGTGTTGACCAGGGCCGACAGGGTCGAACGCGCCATCGGTCCCTGGTCCTGGACCAGAACCGCGGTCGGCAGGTCGCGGGGATCGTTGTTGATCGCATAGCCGAACAGCAGCAGCTGCACGATCGGCATCACCAGGATCATGGCGTAGGTCAGCCGGTCGCGGGTGAGCTGGATGAACTCCTTGATCAGCACGGCCAGGATGCGCGCGCCGGAAAGACCTCCGGAGGCCCGGCCGCGATCCGCCGCCCCGCTCATTGGAAATTGTCCGACGACTGGCTCATCAGCCGGATGAACACGTCCTCGAGCGTCGGCGCGACCTCGGTCCAGCTCAGGGGCGGCCGGCGATAGGGCGCGATAGCCGCCTCCAGCGCCGCGCGGTCGACGCCGCTGACATGCAGGGCCGCGCCGAACGGGGCGGCCATGATCACCCCCGGCTTGGCCGCCAGCTCGTCGGCCAGACGGTCGGCGCCGGCCCCTTCGGCGCGGAAGGTGATCAGGCCCGAGTCGGCGATCACCGCCCCGGCCGTCCCGCGCGCCATCAGCTTGCCATAGGCGATATAGGCGATGTCGTGGCAGCGCTCGGCCTCGTCCATGTAGTGGGTCGAGACCATCACGGTCAGGCCGCCCGCCGACAGGGCGTGGATCTCGTCCCAGAACTCGCGGCGAGCCTTGGGATCGACGCCGGCCGTCGGCTCGTCCAGCAGCAGCAGCTTGGGCTCGTGCATCACGCTGGCGGCCAGGGCCAGGCGCTGCTTCCAGCCGCCCGACAACGACCCGGCCAGCTGTTTGCGCCGGGCGCTCAGGCCCAGGCGGTCCAGGCTTTCCTGGATCCGCTCGCGCCGCCGGTCCAGTTCGTGCACCCGCGCGACGAACGCCAGGTTCTCCTCGATCGACAGGTCCTCGTAGAGCGAGAACTTCTGGGTCATGTAGCCGGTCTGGCGCTTGACCGCCTCGGCGTCGCGCCGGAAATCCAGGCCCAGCACCCGCCCCTCGCCGCTGTCGGGCGTGAGCAGGCCGCACAGCATCCGCAAGGTCGTGGTCTTGCCCGAGCCGTTAGGCCCCAGGAAGCCGGTGATCCGCCCCCGGCCGACCTGGATCGAGACGTCGCGCACCACGTGGCGCGGGCCGAAACTCTTGTTCAGCCCCCGGACGTCGACCGCCAGATCGATCACCGCTCGCCCCCCAGCGGGACCACGTCGACCGGCTGGCCCGGGGCGAGCGCCGGCCCGGCGTCGGGCCGAGCCTCGACCAGGAACACCAGGCGCTGGCGGGCCTCGCGGCTGTAGATCACCGGCGGGGTGAACTCCGACCGGGGACTGACATAGTTGATCACCGCCGAGCGCTCGGGTCCGCAGCCGTCGCAGCTGAAGCGCACCGTCGTTCCGGGCGCGTAGCGGGCGACGTCGCGCTCGGGAACGAAGAAGCGCAGACGCACGCGGGCGTCGGACAGCAGGGCGACGATCGGCTGGTTGGCCGCCGTCCATTCGCCGGGCTGATAGAAGACGTCCTGCACCCGGGCGGCGACCGGCGCGCTAGGGCTGATCTGATCCAGTCGGTTCTGCGCCGCCGCCAGGGCCTCCTTGGCCGAGGCGACGGCCGATTCCGCCGCGCGGACGGCGTCCGGGCGTTGGCCCAGCTGGCCAACGGTCTTGCGCCGCGCGACCTCGGCGGCGCTGGCGCGGGCGCTGTCGAGCGCGGCCCTGACCTGATCAAGCTTGGCCGGCGCGTAGATGCCCTTGCCCACCAGCGGCGCGACGCGGTCGTAGTCGGCCTGGGCCTGGCGGACCTGGGCCTCGGCGGCGGCTTTCTCGGCGTCATAGACAGCCAGTTCCTGCGGACGCTGCCCCTTGCGGGCGTCGTTCAGCTGCGCCGCCGCCAGCGCCACCTGGGCGGCGGCCTGGTCGCGCGCGGCGGTCGGCTGGGCCGCGTCCAGGGCGAACAGCGGCTGGCCGGCCTGGACGCGGTCGCCGCGCTGCACGGCCACGACGCTGACCAGCCCCGCGTTCGGCGCGCCGACATAAAGGGTCTCGCCCTCGACATAGCCGGACAGGCGCGGCGGCCGATGGGCGTCCGGGCCCAGCAGCCGCCAGCCCAGAAAGCCGGCGACGCCCAGCCCGACCACGGCGGCGGCGACGCGGACCGCGGGCTTCACGCCGAAGCCCCCGACTGGGCCGGCGCCAGACCGGCCAGAACGGTTTCGCCGTGCTGCGCGATCAGCGCCTTCAGATCCAGGTCCGGCGCGCCGACGGGGACGAAGGTCTCGCGCCAGACCACGCCCATCAGCAGCGGCCCCATCAGGCTGAATGCGTGCAAGCGCGGATCGCCTTGGCGCAGCTCGCCCCGCGCCTGGGCCCTGGACAGGGCGCCGCTCAGCGCCGACAGCGTCCGGCTGACCACCTCGTCATGCCAGACGCGGGCCAGTTCCGGGAAATTGCGCGACTCGCCGATGACCAGCTTGATCACCGCGCCCAGGCGGGTGGTTTCCGCCACCTCGCCGACACGGCCGAACATCAGCCGCATCATGTCCGCGAAGGGCAGGGTCGTCTGGGCCAGGATGGTCTCGGCCATGTCGAGATTGGGCGCCACCGACTCGCGCACCACCGCGCGGAAGATGTCCTCCTTGGTCTCGAAATAGAGATAGAGCGCGCCCTTGGAGATGCCGGCGCGGGCGGCGATCTCGTCCAGCTTGGCAGCCGCGAACCCCTTCTCGGCGAAGACATCGAGCGCGGCCCGCGTGATCTCGCCGGGTCGCGCCTCGCTGCGCCGCCGCCATTTGGGTTGTCCGGGCTGCATGGGCCGGCCTCGTCAATTAACTGACTGGCCGGTTATATACAGACGCGCCCGAGCGAACTCAAGCCTTGGCCGAGACCAGCCAGCAAGCCGAGTTCATGCGCGCCACGCCTTTCTCGATATAGGGCTCAAGCGCCCTGGCGACCGCCGCGCGGATCGGCTCCCGCGCCGCCTCGTCCAGGGCGCCAAGGATCGGGTTCAGCGGACCGATGCGCACGCTCATGGTCAGCAGTTCGTCGGCGCTGACCGGGGTCGGGTCGTCCAGAGCCTCGATGGCGACGTCGCGCCAGCCGCTTTCCGCCAGAACGCCCCGCACCCGATCCGGATCGGCGAAGCCAAAGCGGCCCGGCGCGTTCCGCTCGAAGGCCGGGAGCTCGGTCAGGAACGGCGCCGCGGCCCGCAACGGAACCTCCGAGATCGGATTGTCCTCCGGCCCCCGCCAGCAGGCGAAGGCCAGGCGACCGCCCGGCTTCAGCGCTCGCCGCAGATTGACAAAAGCCGCGACCGGATCGGGAAAGAACATGACCCCGAAGCGCGACACCAAGGCGTCGAAGCCGGGCGGGAAGGCCTCGGTCTGGGCGTCGGCCAGCTGGAACGTCACGCCCTCCAGCCCCGCCTCGCCCGCCCGTCTCCGAGCCAGCTCGACCAGCGGCGCCGAGATGTCGACGCCGACCGACCGCCCGCTGGGTCCCACCCGCCAGGCCGCCGCGAAGGTGGTCGCGCCGGCGCCGCAGCCGACGTCCAGCACGTGCTCGCCGTTCCGCAAGTCGGCGCGGTCGATCACCGCCTCGGCGATCGGCGCGAACAGCCGGTCCAGCAGTTCCTGCTGCTCGACCCAGACCCGGCCAGTCCGGTCCCAATAGGCGGACATGTCGCGGTTACCGGCCATGCTCTGCTCCTTCTTCGAAGCCCACCGACCTAGAGCATTTTCCGATAAGTGTGAAACGGTTATCGGATCGAAAAATGCTCTAAACTTTTGATTTAGAGCCCTTTTATCCGATCTGATTGGATCAATCAGATCGGATAAAAGGGCTCTAGAGACTCGCGTCGCGAAGTCGGCGACGGCGACCGCCCAGGGCGTCGGGGCGATTCAGCGCCTTGCGGTATTCGTCGCGGCGCTCGTGGATCGAGGCGATGACCAGGCCCATCGGCACGCCGATGTCGACCAGCGCCGCTTCCGACAGCTGTAGGCTGGCCTCGATGGTCTCGGGCACCGCGTCGGTGGCGCCCAGCTCGTAGAGCCGCGCGGCGTGGCGGGCGTCGCGGGCCCGCGCCACGATCGACACGTCCGGCCGCGCGGCTCGGGTCGCGGCGACCACCGCCTCGGCCGAGTCCGGGGAGTCCATGGTGACGATCACCGCCTTGGCGGTGGCCAGGCCGCAGCGCTCCAGCAGTTCCAGCCGCGAGGCGTCGCCGTAATAGATGCGTCCGCCCTCGCGCCGTCCCTGCTCCACCAGACGCGCGTCGCGCTCGACCGCCAGCCAGGGCAGGTCGTGGCGGCCCAGCATGTCGGACACCAGCCTGCCGACCCGGCCATAGCCGACGATCAGAACCTGGCCGGCGGGCTCATCGCCGACATGCTGGACCGGCGCGGAGCGGGGCGGCGCCTCGCTGGGCTGGGCGACGGGCGCGCGGCGTCCGACGCGGCCGCCCAGCGCGGCCAGGGCCGGGATCAGGAACATGGTCAGGGTCGCGGAGACCAGCACGGCGTGGCCGATGGCGGCCGGCACGACGCCCGCGCCCACGGCGTTGTCCAGCAGCACGAAAGCGAACTCGCCGCCCGCCGCCAGGATCAGGCCGGCCTCGATCGCCGCCCGGCGGTCCAGCCCCATGGCCAGGCCGGCGCCGAACACCACCGCCGCCTTGACGACCAGCAGGCCCGCCGCCGCGCCCAGGATCAGGGCCGGATGGGCGACCAGCAGCGAGAGGTCCAGCCGGATGCCCAGCGACACGAAGAACAGCGACAGCAGCAGGCCCTTGAACGGCTCGATCTTGACCTCGACCTCGCGGCGGTACTCGGTCTCGGCCAGCAGCACCCCGGCCACGAAGGCCCCCAGCGCCATCGACAGCCCCGACAGCGCGCTGACCAGCCCCGCCCCGATGATCACCAGCAGGCAGGCGGCCATGAACATTTCTTCGCTCTTGGCCTTGGCGACCGAGCGCATCATCGGCCGCAGCGCCAGGCGGCCGACCAGGACGATGACGCCCAGGCCAATGCCCGCCGGGACCAGCGAGATCAGGTCGCGCGGCTGGAAGCCGCCGTGGCCGCGCCCGAGGATCTCCAGGGTGATCAGGATCGGCGCCACGGCCAGGTCCTGGAACAGCAGCACCGAGAAGGTGGCGCGTCCGGCCTCGGAATGCAGGCGACGGCGCTCGGCCAGCACCGGCACGGCGATGGCGGTGGACGACAAGGTCAGGGCCGCGCCGATCGCCAGGGCGGCCATCGGCGCCTGGCCCAGCAACATGGCGGCCGCGCCCAGGGCCAACGAGCCGCCGACCACCTGGATCGCGCCCAGGCCGAACACCAGCTTGCGCATCAGGCGCAGCCGCTCCCACGACAGCTCCAGCCCGATCATGAACAGCAGGAAGACGACGCCGAACTCGGCCAGCTGGGCGATCTCGTCGGGCTTGTCGACGGTGACGTGGTTCAGCCAGGGCGCGACGGGGATGAACCGCCCCAGGCCAAAGGGCCCCAGGATTACCCCGGCCAGCAGATAGCCGAGGATCGGATTGATCCTCAGGCGCTTGAACAGCGGCGCGACGATGCCGGCGGTCGCCAGGAAAAGGACCAGGTCCTTGTAGCTCTCTGGGGATACCTCGTGCGCCACACGCCCTCCTTCGCGGAGGCCATCCTAAACCGCCGGGTCTGGATGGAACAATCCAAACCCGGCCGACAGGCTCTACTTTCGACTACGCCGCCAGCCTCTGGGTCTGCGGATCGCCGACCTTGAACTGGCTCATCAGCCGGGCGAGGTCGTCGGCCTCCTGGGCCAGGCCGTGGCTGGCGGCCGTGGACTGCTCGACCATGGCGGCGTTCTGCTGGGTGACCTGGTCCATCTGATTGACCGCGACATTGACCTCGCCCAGGCCGGTGGCCTGTTCGCGCGCAGAGGCGGCGATCTCGGCGACGATCTTGCTGACGTCGATGACCTTGGCGACGATGCTCCGCAGCGCCTCGCCGGTCTGGCCGACCAAATCGACGCCCAGCGTGACCTGATTGGTCGAGAGGGTGATCAGCGCCTTGATCTCCTTGGCGGCCTCGGCCGAGCGCTGAGCCAGGGCGCGGACTTCCTGGGCCACCACCGCGAACCCGCGACCGGCCTCGCCGGCGCGAGCCGCTTCGACGCCCGCGTTCAGGGCCAGAAGATTGGTCTGGAAGGCGATCTCGTCGATCACGCCGATGATCTGGCTGATCTGACGCGAGGAGCTTTCGATCTCGCTCATCGCCGCCACGGCCCGTTCGGCGACCTCGCCGCCGTTTTCAGCGTCGGTCTTGGCGCCGCCGACCGCCGAACGCGCGTTTCCCGCGCCCTCGGCGGTGCGATTGACGGTCGAGGTGATCTGCTCCAGCGCCGCGGCGGTCTCCTCGAGGCTGGCGGCCTGCCTTTCAGTGCGACGCGCCAGGTCGTCGGAGGCCACCGAGATCTCGCGCGCCCCGCCGCTCATCGTCATGACCGCGTGGCGCACGCCCGAGATGACCGTCTCCAGCTTGGCGATCGAGCTGTTGAAATCGTCCTTCAGCTGGACGCTCTTGGGCGCCAGGGTCTCGGTGATGCGGTGGGTCAGGTCGCCGTTCGACAGGGCGCGCAGGCCTTTGCCCAGCGCCTCGATCGCCGCGCGGTCCTCGGCCGCGTCCCGCGCCCGTTGAGCCTCGGTCTTGGCCCGCTCCGCCTCGGCCGACTCGCGCATGGCGCTGGTCTCGTTCTCCAGACGCACGGCCTTGAGGCTGTTTTCCTTGAAGGTCTCGAAGGCCCGCGACAACGAGCCCACCTCGTCGGCGCGATCACGGTCGGGCGTCTCGACCGCGTAGTCGCCATCGGCCAGACGCAGCATCGACTGGGTCATCCGGCCCACGGGCGCGGCGACCAGGGCGGTGAGCTGCCAGCCCATGCCCACGGCGATGACCAACAGACCTATCCCGCCGCCGATCAGCAAGGCCACCGACGAGAAGATCGCCTTTTCCTGTGCGGCTTCGCGAACGGCCATCCGCGCCTGCTCGATCTTACGAACGGCGGCGACGCCCTTGGTGATATGGGTGACGCGCGCCTTCTCGCCGGCGGCGATCAGGGTTTCGCGCCCCGAGTCCCGCAAGGCCGGATCCAGCGCCGCACGGGTGAGCGGCGCGCCATATTGAGCCAGCCAGACCTTGGAGTCGTCCTTTGCCTTGGCCAGGATGGCCTTCTCCTCGGCGGTCAGATCCGCCGCCTCGAGCGCGGCGATCGCCGCGTTGAACTGGTTCCAGCCCTCGACATAGGTGTCCATGTACTTCGGGCTTCCGGTCAGCAGCACGCCGCGCATCTGCGAATTGAAGCGCAGGACGCCCTTCTCGGCGGTCTGGGTCTGATCGATGATCGACTTGCTTTCTTCATTCAGCCGGATGGCCTCGCGCATTCCGGTCAGTTCAACGAAGACACTGACAATCATCGCGACCGCCGCGCCCAGCAGCAGGCCGAACGACAGCATGATCTTGTTGCGGATGGAGATGTTCTTCAGAAAAGACATCCGTGTACTCCCGAGCACGCCATGGCGTGGAACAACTGGCGCGCCTTCCGACGAGGAACCGAGGGGCGTCGGAAGGCGCGTCCCGCTCAAGCTTAGAATTCGATCTGCATCCGGGCCTGGACGACTGTGACGTCGGCGTCGTTCTCGACCGCGCCGACGCGACGGTTGTTGATCTTGGCCTTGGTCACGTTCGTCATCAGACGGACGTTGTTGTACGGGTACCAGTTCGCCCCCGCGGTCACGCCTTCGTAAGTCCCGGCCGTCGCCAGGCCGGGCTGGGCGGTCGAGGCGACGACGGTGTTGGCGCTCATCTTGCTCAGGTCGGCATAGTCGTAGCGCAGGGCCAGCTCATAGGCGCCCGGACCGCCCTTATCGATCGGGCGCAGCACCTTGATCTTCCCGAACTGTCCGGCGGCGCTGTAGGGGCGGACCTCCCCGGTCGGAAACCAGCTGGCGAACACATAGCCGGTCACGACATTGAAGTTGTCGCCGCCATTGGCGGCGCTGAGCGCCGTCGACACCCGGTCGACCCGGATCTGGGCCAGCTCGCCCTGCAGCGAGACGTTGCGATGGGCCCAAGCGGCTTCGCCAGACCAGGTGGTGTCGCTCTTGCCCACCGCGCCCGTCGAGAGATACACGCCGCCGGCGGCGTTCTGGGGCCGATAGGCCGTGTTGGCCGCCGCCGAATAGGTGAAGCCGGTCTCGCCGCCGGCGTCGCGATAGCGGACCGAGGCGCCCAGGTGGACGGTGTCGCTGGGCGTCATGACGGGCGCCCAGGTGGCGCGCGCCATGAAGCCCGACCGTTCGCGGGTGTTGTTGGCGTCATAGCCCCCGGTCGTCACGTCGGCCTTGTTGATCGAGTCGCCCTGCAGCGCGCCTCGCAACGACCAGTTCCGCCCCAGCTTTGTGACCTGCGCGGCCAGCACGAAGCCGCTGTCGGTCAGATCGCCGAACGGCCCGCGCTCCATGAAGGTGATGGTCTTGATCGAGGTCAGGTTCTCCAGACCGCCGACCTTCTGGTTGCCGACCGTCAGCAGCAGGCCGTCGCGCGTCTTGTACTCGATGACCGCGTCGTCCCAGGACCAGGCCGAACCGTTGGCCGCCCCGCCCTCGAGGCGATAGGCGAACGGGCCGATCATGCCCTCGGCGCCCAGGAAGAGCTGTCGGGCGCGATATTGCCGGGACTTGTAGGTCGGCGCGTTGTCCCGATCGACGCCGACGTCGACCGCGTCGATCAGCAGGCGTCCGCGCGGCTTGAACGTCAGGCCGCTGGCGTCGGTGAAGCGCGGCGAGCCTTCCCACTTGATCTGGGTGGCCGCGCCCGGATCGGCCGGCTTGGCGGCGACGGCGGTCTTAGCCGGCGCGGCGGCCGCGGCCGTGACCGAACCCTGGGGCGCCCCTTGAGCCTGGGCCAGGGCGTTGGCCTGGGCCTCCAGGGACCGCAGGCGCTCCTGCATCAGCTGGATCTGAGACCTCAGGTCGTCCAGCGTCACGGCGGGGGCGGGCGACGGCTCCGCCGCCGCGGCGGCGCCCGCGCACATCGAAACCGATAACACGGTTATAGAAAGTAATTTTCGCACGATGTTTGGAGAGCCCTGAATATTGGATAATTTTCACGCCATCCTATTCGGGCTGTCGGTTAATTTTGTAGTTAACCACGCGCTTTCTGCGACAAAATGTCCTAATTTCATTTGAAACTATTATTCATGACGACCGCGCCAGGCTCGAGCAAGCGATGGCGCGAACGGCCACACCGGCGCCGAAGGACGCGCCGAACGCGCCCCATGGTTTAGAATACCTTTATTTCACAATGAGATAAGATCGACCCCATCGGGCCGCGCGGCTCGCGCGCCGCCTTGGCCGATCATGAGTATTCGAATTTGGCGCGCGGGCGAGCGCGCTGGAAACGCGCGGGCTCCGCGTGAACGGGCAACCCTTCAAGCGCGAAGCGAACCGCCGAATATCCGGGATCCTTATCCGGCTTGGACGCTTCCACACAGGCCGCGAATCTTATCGCGGTCGGGCCAGGCGAACGCCCGCGCCCGCCTCGTCGGCGGCGATGAGTCGCACGCCGGCGGCCTCGATCGCCTCGATCAGCAGGCGCTCGGTGCTGTGGTGCAGGGCGTGGCGCTCGGTCTCGAAGTCCTTGACCGTGCTGCGCGACACGCCCGCCCGGTCGGCGAGCTCGCCCTGCGACCAGTTGATCAGGGCGCGGGCGGCGCGGCACTGCGCCGGAAGAAGGATTTTCGCGTGGGGCATCTGGCGAACCGGGGCGGTGTCGCCCATATTGGTTGAGTACGCCCGAAAAGAATGACCGTCAAGGAGCGCCTTTGCACCATACCTCGCTGATCGCCACCATCGTCGCGGGCCTGGGTCTGGCCTTCGTTTTCGGCGCCATCGCCAACCGGCTGAAGCTGCCGGTCCTGGTCGGCTATCTGCTGGCGGGCGTGCTGGTCGGGCCTTTCACGCCTGGCTATGTCGCCGATCAGGAACTGGCGCCGCAGCTGGCCGAGATCGGCGTGATCCTGCTGATGTTCGGCGTCGGTCTTCACTTCTCGCTGAAGGACCTTATGGCGGTGAAGACCATCGCCATTCCCGGCGCCCTCGCCCAGATCGCGGCGGCGACGGTTATGGGCCTGGGCCTCTCGGTCGCCCTGGGCTGGAGCATCGGCGCCGGCGTGGTGTTCGGCCTGGCCCTGTCGGTGGCCTCGACCGTGGTGCTGCTGCGCGCCCTGCAGGAGCGACGCCTGATCGAGACGTCGCGCGGCAAGATCGCGGTGGGCTGGTTGATCGTCGAGGACCTCGTCATGGTGCTGGCGCTCGTGCTGCTGCCGGCCCTGTCCGGCGTGATGGGCGGCGTCGCGCCCGAGTCGGGCGGCGGCGGCGTGCTGACCGCCTTCGCCCTGACCATCGGCAAGGTCGCCGCCTTCGTCGCGCTGATGCTGATCGTCGGGCGGCGGGTGATCCCCTGGGTCCTGCATCGCATCGCCCATACCGGCTCGCGCGAGCTGTTCCGCCTGTCGGTGCTGGCCATCGCGCTCGGCGTCGCCTTCGGCTCGGCCACGCTGTTCGGCGTGTCGTTCGCCCTGGGTGCCTTCTTCGCCGGGATGATCATGGCCGAAAGCGAACTGTCCCAGCAGGCCGCCAACGAGACGCTGCCGCTGCGCGACGCGTTCGCGGTGCTGTTCTTCGTCTCGATCGGGATGCTGTTCGACCCGACCGTGCTGCTGCGCGAGCCGCTGGCGGTGCTGGCCGCCCTGGCGATCGTCGTGGTCGGCAAGTCGCTGGCGGCGCTGATCATCGTCCTGGCCTTCCGCCGGCCGATGAGCACGGCGCTGACCATCTCGGTCAGCCTGGCCCAGATCGGCGAGTTCTCGTTCATCCTGGCCGGGTTGGGCGTGTCGCTGAAGCTGCTGCCGGCGCATGGCCGCGACCTGATCCTGGCCGGCGCCATCCTGTCGATCCTGGTCAATCCGCTGCTGTTCGCGATGCTGGACCGGCTCCTTCCCAAGCTGATGGCCAAGGAAGGTTCGGGCGAGGCCGCGATCGCCGCCGCCGCCCGGCCGCACGCGGTGCTGGTCGGCTATGGCCGGGTCGGCAAGCGGGTCGCCGAGGGCCTGAAGGCCGTCACGCCCCTGGTGGTGATCGAGGACGACGCCGAGCGAGCCGAGGACCTGCGCGCCGCCGGCTTCGAGACGGTCGGCGGCAACGCCGTGCGTCCCGAGGTGCTGCTGAAGGCCGGGCTCTCCAAGGCCACCCACCTTTTCATCGCCGTGCCCAATCCGTTCGAGGCCGCCCGGATCATCGAACAGGCCCTCGTCGCCAACCCCCGCGCGCGGATCGTCGCCCGCGCCTATACCGACGCCGACGTCGCCCTGTTGAAGGCCGTCGGCGCCACCGAGGCCCTGATCGGCGAGGACGAGATCGCGCGCGGCATGTTGGCGAGGGCGCCGCGCAAGACGAAACCCGCGCCGCAACATCACTAGAGTATCGCTCGACGAGCAACCGCGCCCGCCTGCTCCTGGGAACAGCCTGGAACCGCCGCGAAACCCGAGCGCCAAGACCTGGGTTTGCCTGGCGGCGACGTGCGACATTGTGGCCAAAATCCCTTCGAACTTAAGGACTTGGCCAGCTGACGATTCAGGCGATAAGGTCGACGCTCGAAGCCTCGGAGCCGCCGATGGGTGGAACGCCCAAACCGACCCGCGAAGCGCGCTCTTCTCGGGAGCGACAGGCCGGCAAGTCCGCCGCCGGAGACGCGCGTTACCGGGCCATCGTCGACACCGCCGTCGACGCGATCGTGGTGATCGACGAACGCGGACGGATCGAGGCGTTCAACCCGGCCGCCGAGCGCCTGTTCGGCTACACGGCCGTCGAGATGATCGGCCACAACGTCAATATGCTGATGCCGGAGCCCTATCACGGCGAGCATGACGGCTATCTGGCGCGCTACCGGGACACCGGCGAGCGGCGGATCATCGGCATCGGCCGCGAGGTCAACGGCCTTCGCGCCGACGGCTCGACCTTCCCGCTGGAGCTGTCGATCGCCGAGTGGCGCGACCGCGACAAGCGCTTCTTCACCGGCGTCATGCGCGACATCACCGAGCGGCGGCGCGCCGAGGAGCTGCAGCGGCTGCTGGTCAACGAGTTGAACCATCGGGTCAAGAACACCCTGGCCACCGTGCAGTCCGTCGCCGGGCAGACCCTGCGCAACGCCGCCGACCTGGGCGACGCGCGGGAGTCGCTGACGACCCGGCTGCTGGCCCTGTCGCGCGGCCACGACATCCTGACCCGGGAAAGCTGGGACGGCGCCGAGCTGGCCGATATCGTGGCCGCCGTCGTGGCCAGCCACGGCGAGGTCGAGCGCTTCTCCATCGAGGGCCCGCCGGTGCGCCTGGCGCCCAAGGCGGCCCTGGCGCTGTCGATGGCGCTGCACGAACTGATGACCAACGCCGCCAAGTACGGCGCCCTGTCCAACGCGGACGGGCACGTGCGGCTCGTTTGGAAACGCGTGGCAACGGCCGACGCCCAAGAGCGGCTGAACATGACGTGGGAAGAAATCAATGGGCCAGTGGTCTCCCGTCCGACTCGACAGGGCTTTGGAACGCGCCTCATCACCGGCGGTCTGGCGCGCGAACTCGGCGGGAATGTCCGGCTCGACTATCGGCCAGGCGGCGTCGTCTGCGAGATCGACGCCGAGCTCGCCCGGACCGGGCAGTCGAACCGTTTCATCCGCGGCGCGGCCTGAACCGCTGCGCGTGCTGGTCGTCGAGGACGAGCTGTTCGTGGCCATGCTGGTCGAGGACCTGCTGAGCGACCTGGGCTGCGAGGTCGTCGGCCCCGCGGCCTCGGCGAGCGAGGCGGTCAGGCTCGCCGAGCGCGAGAGCTTCGATCTGGCCCTGCTGGACGTGAACCTGGGCGACGGCGAGACCTCGTTCCGCACGGCCGAGATCCTGCGCGAGCGCGGCGTGGCGTTCGCCTTCGTCACTGGCTATGGCGATCAGGGCGTTCGGCCCGACCTTCGCGACGCGCCGATCGTGTCCAAGCCCATCGACCCCCGACAGCTCGCCCGGGTCATCGACCGCATCGGCAATGGGTAGAGCGCGCCGCGCCGCCGCCGAAACGCGCAAGATGAACTTTTTTTAAGGGAACGATTTTTTCGCGCCGTTGCAGATTGCCGCAGGCTCACACCTACGGATGCGATTTTTCATGAAAAGAGTTTGGTTCGGCGCGGCCGCCACGGCCGCCTTGTCCCTGTCGGCTTTCGGGGCGCTGGCCCACGAACAGCATGTCTGCCTCGACGACGCCTGCGTGATGCAGTCGTTGCTGCCGGCTCCGATCGAGGGCGCGCCGGCCGGCGACGCCGCGTCGCTGGAATCGCCGCGCTACGGAACCTGGGGCTTCGACCTCTCGGGCATGGACACCTCGGTCAAGCCGGGCGACGACTTCTACAAGTTCGCCAACGGCGCCTGGGACGCCAAGACGGTGATCCCGGCCGACCGCGTCCGCTACGGCAATTTCGACAAGCTGGCCGAGCTTTCCGAAGCCCGCACCAAGGCGATCATCGAGGCCGCCGCCGCCGACAAGGCCGCGACCGGCGAGCGCGCCAAGATCGGCGCCGCCTACCGCGCCTTCATGAACGAGGCCGCGATCGAGAAGCTGGACGCCCAGCCGATCCAGCCCTGGCTGGCCGGGATCAAGAAGGTCGCGACCAAGGACCAGTTCACCGCCCTGATGGGCCGGTCCTCGACCACGCCCTACGCGGCGATCATCGGCCTGGGCATCGGCGTCGACGCCAAGAATCCCAAGGCCTACGCCGTCCACGCCTCGACCGGCGGCCTCAGCCTGCCCGACCGCGACTACTATCTGGACGCCAAGTTCGCCGACAAGAAGGCCGCCTATCTCGCCTATGTCGAGCAGATGCTGACCCTGGCCGGCTGGGAAAAGCCCGCCGAGAACGCCAAGGCCATCGTCGACTTCGAGACCAAGCTGGCCGAGGCCAGCTGGACCCGCGTCGAGCGCCGCGACCGCGACAAGACCTACAACCCCGCCACCCTGGCCGAGCTGCAGGCCCTGACGCCCGGCTATGACTGGAACAAGTATCTGGTCGGGACCGAGCTGCCCAAGGTCGACCGCTTCATCGTCACGACCAACACCAGCTTCCCGAAGTACGCCAAGATCTACGCCGAGACCCCGCTGGAGACCCTGAAGGCCTGGGAAGCCTTCAAGGTGGCGGACGGCGCCGCGCCGTTGCTGTCCAAGCGCTTCGCCGACGCCAGCTTCGCGTTCCGCAACAAGACCCTGTCGGGCCAGCCCGAGCAGCGCGCCCGCTGGAAGCGCGGCGTCGGCGCGGTCAACGCCATGCTGGGCGAGGCCGTCGGCAAGGACTATGTCGCCGCGTACTTCCCGGCGTCGTCCAAGGCCAAGATGATCTCGCTGGTCGGCGACATCCGCACGGTGCTGAAGGCCCGCATCGACTCGTCGGACTGGATGGGCCCGGAGACCAAGGCCAAGGCCCAGGAGAAGCTCGCCAAGTTCACCGTCAAGATCGGCTATCCCGACAAGTGGCGCGACTATTCCAAGCTGGTGATCAAGGACGACGACGCCTATGGCAACGCCCAGCGCGCCAGCGCCTTCGAGTACCGCCGCGACGTCGCCCGCCTGAACGGCCCGGTCGACAAGACCGAGTGGGGCATGACCCCGCAGACGGTCAACGCCTACTACAACTCGGTCAACAACGAGATCGTGTTCCCGGCCGCCATCCTGCAGGCGCCGTTCTTCCATCCGGACGCCGACCCGGCCATCAACTACGGCGGCATCGGCGGCGTGATCGGCCACGAGATCGGCCACGGCTTCGACGACCAGGGCCGCAAGTCCGACGGCGACGGCGTGCTGCGCGACTGGTGGACGGCCGAGGACGCCAAGAAGTTCGAGGTCCAGAAGGCCAAGCTGGGCGCCCAGTATTCGGCGTTCGAGCCCTTCCCCGGCGTGCACGTCAACGGCGGCCTGACCATGGGCGAGAACATCGGCGACATGTCGGGCCTCGGCTTCGCGCTGGACGCCTACCACGTCTCGCTGCACGGCCAGCCCGCGCCGGTGCTGGACGGCTTCACCGGCGACCAGCGCGTCTATCTGGGCTGGGCCCAGGTTTGGCGCCAGAAGTCGCGCGACGACGCGGTGAAGCAGCAGATCGCCAGCGACCCGCACTCGCCGGCCTATTACCGCGTCAACGGCACGGTCCGGAACCAGCCCGGCTGGTACGCGGCCTTCGACGTCAAGCCGGGCGACAAGCTGTACGTCGCGCCGGAAGACCGGGTGAAGATCTGGTAATCCGTCTACGGATTATATCTTGATCAAGGGCCGGCGCCGCCGAGCGCCGGCCCTTTTTCTTGGCCGCGATGCACGGGCGTGGGAAGGTCGCGGCGATGTCATCAAGGCGCGCCACCGCCAACTTAGTGCGTCACCCACCCGAACAGCTTATGCCCAAGCCCAAGCAGAGAAACGGCGCTGAAGAATATCCACATTGACGCGCAAAACGCTCCCCAGGACAGCGACAGCACCTTCCAGCGGCGCATGAAGAGCCTGCGCGCCGCGATAAACGCCCAGACCATCCCCAGGAAAAATCCGCCAAGCCAAAGCAGCGTCATCACGCCGACATCGCGCATCAATCATCGCTCGCACGAGTGAGAGATCCAGTTCCCGCACTCGACCTTGGAGCCGAAGGCGTGATCGCCCACCAGAAGAGCGCGTTCCAGGTCGAGATGCTATGTCCGCCCACAACGTAGAACTCGTCCACGGACGGCCCTAGTTCCGCGATACGGTGTGCGTCCGTCTCGAAGATCTTCGCGGAGCGCTCCAGCGTTCCGCCGCCGAACTTGATCTTCAAGTCCTTCGTCGCGACCGGGTGGCTCGGCAACTTTAGGGCGCCGTTCGAAAACATCAGGGCTGTGGAGAACAGCTCGCCATGATCCAGCGCCATCGACAAGGCCCAGGCGCCGCCGTTCGACCATCCGCCGACCGACCGCGCCTTCCGAGATACGGGCCTTTGCTCGACGAACGGAATGACTTCCTCGGTCACGAAGCGTTCGAACGCGTCGAACCCGGCATGGTCGCCCGCCGCCGCCAACAGCTCGCTCATGCGCTTGCCGCCAAACTGATCGTCATCGCCCGCATTATCGATGCCGATGATCACCATGTGGTCCAGGATCTTCTGCGCGGCCGATGACGGGACGTGGCTCAGAAACGGCGCATAGCTGGAGCCGTCGGCCAAGTAGACGATCTTGCAGCGCGACAAACGGCGCTGACACAGGCGCCCCCTGTATTCGTAGATGTCGCGACGGCTCTTGAGATATCGACTGTCGATCGTCCGACGCCGCGGGACAACCGGTCCAGGCTTGTTGCTCACCAGCGGGTGGGTGGCGTCCGGCCCTTGAAAGTCGCGATGGGGTCGGGGAACGCCCGCCAAGTTGGCGACCGAAAGTTCCAGGACGGCGGCGTTCAGGTCCGGAACATCGATCGAGAGGCCCCATAGGCCCGGCTCGACGGGCTTCAGGTAGGTCTGCAGATCGCAGCACAGATAAGGGGCGTCGCCGAAAGCAAAATCGGGATCGGGCGCCTTGAAGGTGATGTCGATGGTCTGGCCGTGTAGCGCATAATTCAGCGCCTGTTCGGGCGCCGCCCCCACCACTGACTCGGCGCGTTCAATAGCAAGGGGCCGCTCGCAGGCCGAAACCGCAGGCGACGCGGTACAGGCGGGCAAGTTGCGGAACCTGGGCGCGCCCTCCGGCTTCGCCCTATCCTCCGCGTGGGCGGCGCCGAAAACGAGCGCGCCGAAAACCACGCCCAGCCAAAGCTTCGCCAGGCCACTACGAACGCCAACGATTCCGTTCACTTTACCGTCCCCTGAGCCGCGCTTCGATCGCCGCGTCCACCAGGCGTCGAAAGCCGGCCATGCTGGCATTGACCGGCCCATAGACCGAAAGTCAACCGAGCAGGGATCGCCGCCCTGGAACATCGGGTCGGGATGATATTGCAGCGACAGCTGCACCTGCTGGGCGGCGAGATCGGCCTTGGCGCCGGCCTCGGGTCCCGTCAGCAGGTCGGCGACGATGGTCCGGACCATGAACAGCGACTCGTCGATGGTCGAGGAGATGCCGCCGCCGGTGATGCGGTCGCGGTCCTTGATCCAGCGCGGGCAGCCATTGGCGATGGTCACCTTGGGAAACCGCGACAGCCCCTCGACGAAGGCCCAGTGGGTCGTCGCCAGATAACCGTCCAGCAGCCCGGCCGAGGCCAGGATCAGTCCGCCGGTGCAGACCGAGGTGACGTAGGACGCGTGGGCCGCGCGGGCGACCAGGAAGTCCAGCAACGCCTGGTCGCCGATCGCGTCCTGCAGACCATCGCCGCCGCCCGGCACGAACAGCAGGTCGATCGGCGGGCAGTCGGTGAAGTCGTATTGCGGGACGATCTTCAGCACCCCGGCGGTGCGGGTCGGCGCCTTGGTCTGGCCGACCGTGGCCACCTGGATCGACCGACCGATCACCGCGCCGTCGAAGAAGGCGAACACCTCGTGCGGGCCGGCGATGTCGAGAAGATCCGCGCCCGGATAGACCACGATGCCGATCGTGAACGGCTTGGCGGGCGCGGGCTTCACCGCCCCGCTCGTCGAGGCGCCGCTCACCGGCGAAGCGCTCATTGGCGCACCGCGATGAACGAGGCGGTGACGCCCCCCGGCTCGCCGTTGTGCGGCTTGGCGCGGATGGTCGTGCCCAGCAGCGACGGGACCTGGTGGACCGCCTTGGGCCAGAGATAGCCCGGCCAGGCGTGATAGTCGTATTCCCAGCCGTCGGTCGGCGAGCCCGCGCGGCCATAGCCGTTCATCTCCACCAAGGTCGGCCCTTGGGGATCGCGCGTGATCTTGCCCTTGAGGTCGAGGACATAGCCGCCGCCCATGTCGAGCGTTCCGACCACGGTGTCGGGCGAAGGCGTCTCCAGTGTGAAGACGCCCTCGCCAAAGATCAGCGACAGCGCCTTATTGGCGTCGCCGTCGACCAGCTCGGGATTGTTCAGATAGCTGCGATAGGTCCACTGGCCGGCGATCGGCATGGCTTTCCTCCCCTAATTGGCGTGGACGACCACGTTCAGCAGTTGCGGCGTCGCCTGGGTGGCGCCGGTGTCGGCGTGATGCATGGCGTGCGGTCCGGTATTGGCCTTCAGGCCCGACGGCCCCAACCGCACCAGACGGATGGTCAAGGCCGACGGCGCGGCGGCCTTGGCGCCTCCCGCCGCCCGCAACCTCGCCAGGGGACGCGAGATCGGCACCGTGAAGGTGATCGGCCGCGTGACGATGTGGCGGCCGAACATCGACAGGGTGGCGACGAAGCCCGGCGAGTCGAGCGTGACCGGCTCGCCCTCCGGCGTATTGACCACCACGGCCAGATCGGTTCCGTGCTCGAACGGCGGCAGGTCGACGGTCAGGGTGGCCAGCAGGCTGGTGGGGCCTTCTGGCCTGGCGGCCTGGGCCAACAGGGCCGGCGGCGGCGTGACCTCGGCCACGCCCAGGCTGGTCGAGCCCGGCGCCTGAAGGCGACCGACGAACGCCTGGGCCGGCGCGGGGCGCCTCAGGGCGCCGGAGAGGGTCTTGGGCACGACGTTCTCGCCGGAGCCGGGCTGATAGTCGTAGTCGAACGCCGCCGTGCTCTCGAACGCTCCGGCGACCTGCTGGGCGGGCGGCGCGGGATTGCCGTTGACGTCGACGAAGAACAGGAACGGCTCGCGCCGCCAACGCTTCAGATCGCCCAGCGGATCGATATAGCTGGGGTTGTCGGCCGGCAGGGTGGGATAGCCCAGGGCCTGCTGCTTGCGGGTCCAGACGTCCCAGATCCGATCGATATTGGCGTGGTGCAGGAAGAACAGCGGATCGCACGGCGACAGGTTCGACTGCATGAAGCCGTCGCCATAGGTGATCGAGCCGTCCGGATTGGTCCAGATGCCGCCGACGCAGTTGTGCACCTTGTTGTGCGGCTGGCCTTCCATCACGCCAAAGCCGGTGATGCTGCTGTGATAATTGGACTTCGGACTGGCGAAGCCGATGAAGTCGCGCGGCGACAGGGCCTCGTTCAACATCCACGACGAGACGGCGTTGCTGGTCGGCTTGTCGAAGCCCGGCTTGGCCGGCGTCGAGCCGCGCGAATTGGGCGGCGCGAAGAACATCGGCCCGCCCTGGGGTCCGATATCGAACAGCAGGTCGGCCGGGAAGCGCAGGCCGCGGATCAGCAGCTGCTGGTTCTGCTGGCTGGTCAGGGTCTTCCAGAACGTCTCCAGCACGGGGCCAAACTGGCTGTTGAAGGCGTCCAGGCTCTGGATATAGGCCGGATTGTTGGGGTTCAGCACGTCGTCGAACATCGCCGCCGGCACGTTCGGGTCGGCGGTCCAGTCCCAGTAGGGGAAGGCGAAGTCCGGGTCCTCGCTCAGCAGGCGGACGGTCTGTTCGAACAGGCCCACGAAGCCCCGGTGCCAGACCACGAACCACCAGTTGCCGTGCGGGCAGTCGATCGTGTGAATCAGCGCCCGGCGGTACCAGTTGTTGGGGTCGGTCGCCGGCAGAGCCAGCATCTTGCGGATCGCCTTCTTGTAGCTCTCCAGCGCCTTCATCCCCTCCGGAGAATTGACGTTGTAGCGGCGCCAGCGGGCCTTGGCGGGCGGCGCGGCCAAGGCGACGGGCCCAGCGGCGGCCAGGGCGGCGGCGCCCCCGGCGGCCAGCAGCGCGCGGCGCGAGGGCATGGAGAAGCCGGCCTCGGCCGGCGTGGAATCGCGAGTCATCGGCGACCTCCCTTTGAGTCGAGAGCCCCCCTGGAGGGCCAATACGGAAGACGGTGATACGCTTACGGTCACGCGCGGAGGGTCGGACCCGCGCCGGAAGCCCGGCGCGCGAGGCGTTCAGGTCCTCGCGCCTCTCCTGTGTGGGACGCGCCCACCCGGGATATACTACTTATGCGCTAAGATAACGCCAGCTAAATTTATAGATTAAAGCTCAATGGTCTTGGCGTCCCATCTGGCGTGTTGCGCGCCGCCGCCAGACGCGCTCTATCACCCCGGTTGACGCGTTGGGGGGACGAGCATGGCGCTGGACGACGAAGCCGAGCGCAAGCCGCTGGCGCCGCGCCTACGCCGCCTGGGTCCCGGCCTGATCACCGGGGCGGCGGACGACGATCCCAGCGGCATCGCCACCTATTCGCAGGCCGGCGCCCAGTTCGGCCTGAACATGCTGTGGACCGTCGTCCTGACCTATCCGCTGATGGTCGCCGTGCAGTCGATCAGCGCCCGCATAGGCCGTGTCACCGGCCACGGCCTGTCGACCAACCTCGGCAAGATCCTGCCGCGCTGGCTGGTCACGGCCCTGGTCGGCCTGCTGTTCTTCGCCAACACCATCAATATCGGCGCCGATCTGGCGGCGATGGGGGCCGCCGGACGGCTGGTGACCGGCGCCAACCAGCACCTGCTGACCATCGCCTTCGCGCTGATCACGGTCCTGCTGCAGGTGTTCGTGCCTTATCATCGTTATGTCAGCCTGCTGAAGTGGCTGACCCTGGCGCTGTTCGCCTATGTCGCCGTCGTCTTCAGCGTCAAGATCGACTGGGGCCAGGTCGCTATCCATACGATCTTCCCGCGCCTTCCGGACCAGGGCTGGATCGTCGTGGTCGTGGCCGTCTTCGGCACCACCATCAGCCCCTATCTGTTCTTCTGGCAGAGCTCCGAGGAGGTCGAGGAAGAGGAGGCCAAGGGCGCCGCCCCGCTGATCGCCGCGCCGGAGGCCGCCGCCGAGGAGTTGGACCGGATTCGCTGGGACACCTTCATCGGCATGGGCGTGTCGAACCTGATCGCCTTCTTCATCATCCTGACGACGGCGGTGACGCTGAACACGCACGGGATCACCGACATTCAGACGTCCGAGCAGGCGGCCCTGGCCCTGCGGCCGATCGCCGGCCAGATGGCCTTCCTGCTGTTCGCCCTGGGCGTCGTGGGCACCGGGCTGCTGGGCGTGCCGGTGCTGGCCGGCTCGGTCGGCTACGCGATCGGGGAGCTGCGGGGCTGGACCTGCGGGCTGGAGCGCAAGCCGCGCGAGGCGCCCGCCTTCTACGCCGTGATCGTCGGGGCCGTCGTCCTGGGCCTCGTGGTCGACTATTCGGGACTGGACCCGATCAAGGCGCTGTTCTGGAGCGCCGTGGTCAATGGCGTAACGGCCGTGCCGATCATGGCGGCGATGATGCTGGTGGCCAGCCGTCGACAGGAGATGGGCCCGTTCGTGGCCACCCGCGCCCAGGTCGTCTTCGGCTGGCTGGCGACCCTGGTCATGGCCGTCGCCGCCGTCGGCATGTTCCTGACGTTATAGGTCTGGTCCGCGACATCTCCGTCCGAGGCCGGGGCCAAAGCGCTCGCGCGGCCGGCGCGCCGGACGATCGCGCGCTGAAAGCCAGGCTTCGCCGGACCTGGAAATCTTTTTGACGGAAGAGTCAAAATTTGAAATCGAGAGGCCAGATACACCAAACCCGCCGCGGGGGATAATCGCGACGGGCTGGCTATTTCTCGATCATTCGATCTAGGCGGGCGTTTCCTCCCCGAAACGCCGAAGGAAGGGAGCTCTCTGTCGGGCCCGTTTCTTCCTTGCAGTGTCAAGAAACGTCAAATTCGTGACGGTGTCAACGCGTCAAAGCCAGAATCCGTAATGGGTTGGACGAATTTTTGACGCCCGCGCCGTAGTTTGGACCGAGCAGTCGAATTTACCCCCGAAATCCGGCGTTATTTTTGACCAATCCGTCAAAAATTAAGGTTCGAGCGTGGCGACGAACTGGTCGAGCACCGCCGAGCGCGACTCGAAAACATAGTCCGGGCGCGACACGGTGACGGGTTCCACCCCGGCGGCGGCCAGGGCGGCGGCCGCGTCGAACAGGTCGCCGGTCGCCAGCAGCACGCCATTGGCCCGGCGCGACCCGCCCTTGGCCACGAAGCCGGCCACGGCCGCCTGGGCCGCCGCGTCCTGCTCGGCCGGCCAGGCCAGGGTCGCCAGCTTGGCCGCCCGCCCCTTGGCCTCGACCACCGACAACATGCGCCTGAGACTCTCCAGCTGCTCGGCCGACCAGCTGGCGACCCGCGAGGCGGTCAGCTGGGCCTGGCTCTTCAGGATCACCCCGTCGGACAGGATCTTCAGCCCGTTGGCCGCCAGGGTCGCGCCGGTGGTGGTGATGTCGACGACCAGCTCGGCGGCGCCGGCGGCCGGGGCCCCCTCGGTGGCGCCGCTGCTCTCGACGATCCGATAGTCGGCGATGCCGTGCCGGGCGAAGAAGGCGCGGGTCTGGGTGACGTACTTGGTCGCCACCCGCAGGCGCCGGCCGGTCTTGGCCAGGTGCAGGTGCCCGACATCGTCGATGTCGGCCATGGTGTCGACGTCGATCCAGCTCTTGGGCGCGGTCACCACCAGGTCGGCGCGGCCGAAGCCCAGGGCCCGCAGCAGCATGACCCGGCCGTCCATGTCGTCGCCGCGCTCGCGCAGCAGGTCCTCGCCGGTGACGCCCAGGTGCAACTCGCCGCTGTCCAGGCCCGCGGCGATGTCGCCGGCCGACAGCAGGCGCACCGAGACGCCGGGCAGGCCGCCCAGCTCGGCCGAATAGCCGCGCGCCCCGCCGGTCATTTCCAGCTTGAAGCCGCAGCCGGCCAGCCAGTCCTCGACCTGGTCCTTCAGGCGCCCCTTGGACGGGATGGCGAAGATCATCGGATTGGCGCTCATCAGGCTTGCCCCCCGGCATAGGCGCGGGCCGGGCGGACCATGCAGCCCACGGCGCCCGTCGTCGTCGTCGTCGTCACGCCCAGGCGTCCGGGCAGGCCATCATAGCGGCCGCCGGCGGCGACCGGGGCCTCGTCGCCCAGGGCCGCCGAGCGGACCTCGAACAGCAGCCCGTCGTAATAGCCGAACGCCCGGCCGAAGGCGGCGGCCAACGTGGCCTTCTCCAGCGGAACGCCGCGCGCGGCCATCCCCGCCAGGCGCGCCCGCCAGCGGGCGACGGCGGCCTTCAGCCCCGCATCGTCCGGACCCGCCAGGGCGACGATGGCGTCCAGCGCCGCCTCC